>DAOVUP010000144.1 GCA_030632525.1 Desulfobacteraceae bacterium
GGATTATTATCGGCTTGTTCTCTTCTTTCATGAAATCATACCTCCTTCTGAAATTACATCATCCATGCCCGAAGATCCAAACGTGAGAAGCGATCCCACCCTATCTTTGATCTCAGGCAGGGCAGATACCTAATTAGACGCTAAAACAAAACTATCCCGAACCCTATCCAATGCGAATCAAACATGCAAGCCCGCTCATATCCATTACCGCCAAATTTCTTTGACAATACGGATTGTTGGCGTTAACAAAAAAAGCGTCGCCCCATCAATTGATGATGGGACGACGCCTTTAAAAGAATTCTGTAAGAAAGGTTAGATTTCGGTTATTGTAATGGCCTCGTGCTCACACACCTCTATACAGCTCTCGCATCCGAGACACTCTTCAGCATTAACCGGTACAGATTTGTCATCCTCTAACTCATAGACATCAACTGGACAGACCTCTATGCATTCCTCACACCCTTCACATTTTTCCGCATCAACGACAACTTCGTAGCCCATATGCCTTAACCTCCTGAAGTATAATTAAAAAATCCCCAAATATATCCGTATGATTGTCTGTCTGCTAACGGGCAATACACCCTGTTAGTAAATTCAGCGGCTTATTTATCAGACAAGTTTTTGCCTGTCAAGCCTTTTTAATTACAATTTTTGGACCTTATCCAGTAGCCGTTCATGGGTTCAAAGGTTTCCCGCTGAAAGCGGGATTCAAGGTTGCATTCTTGTTCCCGGACTCCATTATGCAGCTACCTCTTCCTTCACGGAAATGGTGATCTTGTACAAAATCGTGAGCACGAAAAACCCTGTTGCCCAAATGCCTATGGTAATCAACATTTCCGGGGTAGTAGGCCAGTAATCGGTTACTGTGTGAAAGGGGGTGGGAGTAAAACCGCCGACAATCAGGCCCAACCCCTTATCAATCCATGTGGCAATAATAAGGATTATGCATGCAACGGTCAATGTGCCCTCATTCCGCCGGGTGGCAGGAACAATCAATAGTACGAGCGAGAGGATAGCAAACACGGCGGCAGTCCACATCCAGGGAACAAGGTTTCCATGTCCCTGCAGCCCCTGAAAAAGAAACACAATGGGATGCATATGCCCGGGTATCTGGCTGTAAAATGCGGTAAAAAGCTCGAGCAGGAAGAAGAAGACATTGAATATCATAGCGTATGTCACAATCCCTGCCAAAGTCCTGATCTGCTCCTTGCCCGGATCAAACGTGGTTACCCTTCGCACGATCAGACATAATAGAATAAGAAGGGCAGGGCCGGCGCAGAATGCCGATGAAAGAAAGCGGGCAGCCATAATAGCGGTCAACCAGTAATGTCTTCCGGGAATACCGGCGTAAAGAAAAGCTGTGACAGTGTGGATGCTGAAGGCCCAGGGAATGGAGATATAGATTAAGACCTTTATCCATTGCTTATAATGAACCCCTTTCCTCTCTGCTGCCAAGACATTCCATCCAATGACAATGTTTAGCATAAGGTATACGTTCAATACGATCATGTCCCAAAAAAGGATGGAGTTGGGTGAGGGGTACAGAATCACGTTCATGATCCTGGTCGGATTACCAAGGTCCACAAACACAAACAAAAGGCACATTATGATCGAGGCCACTGCCAAAAACTCGCCTAAAATAGTAATCCTTCCAAAGGCCTTGTAATCGTGCAAATAGCAGGGTAACACCACCATGACCCCGGAGGCGGCAACACCCACGAAATAGGTAAGCTGGCCGATATAGAGACCCCATGAAACATCCCTGCTCATGCCTGTTATTTTCAGCCCTTCAAAGAACTGATAGAGATAGCATCCAAGACCTAACCCCATCAATGCGAGCAGAAAAATCAGCCATCCCCAGTATCCATGTGTTCCTTTTATAGCTCTTTCAAGCATAATAACCTCATATAATATAAAATAAGTTAGGTTCAGTGCCCAGAGCAGGTTTGCGTCTGATGGTATAGTGTTCCCTGAGTAGTTTTCTTACATTCGACTCCGGAGCATCAAGATCCCCGAAGTTCAATGCATTGACCTTAATCTTATCACATGCCTGCACACACGCGGGGAACTCACCCTTGGCTACCAATTCAACACAGAAATTGCACTTCTCAACCACGCCCATTGATCTTTCCGGATAGGCCGGGTTGGTCGGGTAATCAGGATTCAGCTCCTTAGGCGCTTTCCTGGGATCTCCCCAGTTAAAGCTCCTGGAGCCATAAGGGCAGGCCGCCATACAAAAACGACACCCGATGCAGCGATGCATGTCCATGCTTACAATACCGTCGTCCCTCTTAAATGTGGCCTGTGTCGGGCAAACCCTTACGCAGGGAGGGTTGAAGCAGTGATTGCACATCAGGATGAAAGGCTTGTGTCTGACACCTTCGTCAATAAACTGATTGGGAGTGTCCGGAAATACATGCTCATATTTGTCCTGCCAGATCCATTTAATTGCATGCATTGGATTGCCCCAGTCAGGCACATTATGCTCGCGGTGGCAGGCTATGATACACTCCTTGCACCCGTCCTTGCCCGCTTCCTGTTGCTTCAGGCACTTGCGCATATCGAGCACCATGGACCACCGTTTTCCCTGAGTCAGGGGGATGCCTTCCATTGAGGCTTCCAGTTCCCCCGGGGCGAGTATGTCAATGGCCGCCTTGCCGCCGAGTCCAAAAAGGGTGGCATATCCGGCAATTTTCAGGAATTCTCTTCTGTCTACGCCCATCACTTTTTCTCCTCTGGCACGATATGACAGTCCCAGCAATAAGGATCCACGTCCAGGTAGTTGTGGCACTGGTCGCAAAATTTGGTCTTATTTGAATGGCAATCCATACAGGTGACCTGAAGGCTCTTATAGTATTTTTTGCCGTTGTAGGCCGTATAGTACCTCTCCCCATCGCGGACGGCAGTATGGCGCCATTCGTCCAATAGGCTGAAGTGGGATTCCCTCATATACTCCTTCGTTCCCACACACACTTGGGCCTCCTTTGCCTTTTCCGTGAGCTGTGGGTCCGGAGCCTTGGCAGCCTTCCCTGCATTATAGAAGAAAGGGGAAAGAAACAGGCCAATACCGATGATCAGGCCGATAATGATCTTACCTCCATCATACATCCTCTTCATCCTCCATTCCTGGTAGGGGTTCGCCACGCAGATCGGTGGTCCTCTTCTTCTCTCCATCAAATACCAGGGCATTAGCTACCAGCTCATGAACCCCGGAGACTTCCACCTCTGGCACCCAGTATTCCATCAAAGCCGTAAGAGCAGCTCTGTCAATGGCGCAGATACAGGAGAGCATGTTAACGTCGTGTTTGTCATGGACGTGCTTTACCGCGTTAGCCCTCGGCAACCCTCCACGCATCCTCAATTCCATGTTTTCCCCGGCATTGAGACCCGAACCGCTCCCGCAGCAGAAGGTCTGCTCTCGGATGGTCTCCGGGGGCATTTCATAAACATTATTACACACATTTTTTAATACATACCTGGGCTCCTCAAGAAAACCCATACCTCTGGCCGTGTTACAGGAGTCATGGAAAGTCACCTTCAAATGATCATTCCTGCTGGGATCCAACTTGAGCTTGTTGTTTTTCATGAGATCCGCGGTAAACTCCACAAGATGCACCATCTTGGTGGTATTTGCGTTTTCAAATTTGGTCCCTGTAATGGGCGAAACCGGTTCCTCTAAAAAGTCGGGAGGCCCATTGAAGGTGTCCATATACTGGTTCAAAACGCGCCACATGTGGCCGCACTCGCCGCCTAAGATCCATTTGACGCCTAACCGCTTGGCTTCGGCATACATCTTGGCGTTGAGCCTCTTTGCCATCTCGTGGGATGTAAAAAAACCAAAATTACCACCCTCTGAGGCGTAGGTGCTCCATGTTATGTCAAGACCCTGCTGCTTCAGATAATGGAAGAGCATCATGTAGCCCATACAGGTAAATGTCCCGGGGTCAGCGAACACATCACCCGAAGGCGTGATAAAGAGGATCTCGGCGCCCTTCCTGTTAAAATCCTGTTCCATTCGGATGCCGGTAATATCCTCAATTTCGTCCGTAAAGAAATCCATCATATCTTTATAAGCGTGGGGTTGAATGCCGAGATGGTTCCCCGTCCGGTAACAGTTTGCAACGGGCGCGGCGATCCAGTCGATGTTGAGACCTAAGAGATTCGTCAACTCTCTGCCCATCATAGTTATCTCGGCCGTATCAATCCCGTAGGGACAGAAAACGGAGCAGCGCCGGCACTCAGTGCACTGATAGAGGTAGTACCACCACTCCTTAAGCACGTCTTCTGTAAGTTCTCTCGCGCCCGCGAATGGGCCTAATATCTTTCCGGCGATGGTGTGGTTTTTCCTGTAAACCGACCTGAGAAGCTCTGCCCTCTGTACCGGCATGTTCTTGGGGTCGCCAGAACCGATAAAGAAATGGCATTTATCAGCACAGGCCCCGCACCTGACACAGATATCCATAAAGAGTTTGAACGACCTGTACATGTCAAGACGATCCTTGAAACCCTCTTCAATGATCTCTTTCCAGTTTTCAGGCAGCTTCCAGTCCTCGTCAGCAGGATTCCACTCCCTCGGGTTGGGCATACCCACGTACTCAAGGTTTTTTGGTTTTGAAGCATAGCAATAGACGCCAGGTTTGATTTCTACCTGTTGATTCATCCACCCCTTTTCGAAAGGGGATGGATAGTGGTCAATTTTCGCTATTTCTGCTGGTTTTGGGGTATCTGCCATGGTTACTCCTTTTCTTCTGTTTCTGCTGTTGATTCAGCCCCTTTTTCTACGGGTAAGCTAGCCTCTATCATTTTATCCCTGAACTCATCCTCATATTCTTCATAGGTGTGGGTCTTCACAGGATAACTCCACGGATTCACATGCCTGACAAAGCGGCTGTTGTTGGCCAGATTCCTTGTCGGACTGAGAAATACACCGGCTACGTGCATCAACTTGCTGAAGGGGAAATAGGCGATCAAAACACAGAGGATAAATAGATGGATATAAAAAATCACACCAATCCCTTCGGGGGCAACCGGGGAAAACTTGAACAGGCCGATGGCCAATTCCTTTACCTTTGTAACATCAACCCTGAAGAGGTACCGCATGAGCATACCCGAAAATCCAAGGGAAAGAATCAGAAAAAGAGGGAAATAGTCTGCAGGGAGGGATATATAACGAATCTGGGAATAGATGATCCTCCTTACAAGGAGCCAAGTGACCGCA
>DAOVUP010000139.1 GCA_030632525.1 Desulfobacteraceae bacterium
ACCTTTCAAAGCATTTTCCTCAGAAGTGGAATTACCAGCCTGTGGAAAACGGCGGTGAACTGAGCTTAGGAAATAGAACCCTCACCTTTTTGGAGACCAGGATGCTTCACTGGCCTGACAGCATGTTTAGTTATGTAAAGGAAGACAGACTTCTTTTTTCCAGCGATGCGTTTGGACAGCATTATGCGGGGCTTGAAAGGTTTGACGACCAGATTGGTGACGCTATCATGCCTCATGCAAGGAAATACTTCGCCAATATCCTGCTCCTCTACTCGCCGCTGATACTCAAATTAGTGGACAAGGTTACAGAGATGGGGTTGCCCATAGATATGATCTGTCCTGACCACGGCATCCTATGGCGCAAAGATCCGTCAAAGATCATTAATGCCTATGTGGAATGGAGCACTCAGAAGCCAAAGAGGAAGGCCCTGGTCATTTACGATACCATGTGGCACAGTACCGAGACCATGGGAGAGGCCATTGTAGACGCGCTTGGCGAGGAAGGTGTGGATGCCAGGTTAATGCATCTCAGAAATTGGCATCGAAGTGATATCATGACCGAGGTCCTTGATGCAGGAGCAATCATAGTAGGGTCCCCTACTCTAAATAACGGGCTTTTCCCCACGGTCAGTGACTTTCTGACATATATGAAAGGTCTCAAACCGTTGAATAAGTTAGGGGCCGCGTTCGGCTCATTCGGCTGGAGTGGTGAGGCTGCAAAACTGGTTACGAAAGAGCTCGAAGAGATGAAGTTCAATATTATTGATCCGGGCGTGAGGATTCAGTACGTGCCTGATGATAAAAGTTTGGATGCCTGTCGTGAATTGGCGAAGAAGATTGCCCAGGCCCTACCGGCAGAATAACTGCCCGTAAAAAACCGAGGAGGCTGTCCCGGACAAAGGAGAAATCAGAAAAAGGAGAAAATTATGTTTGCAAAGGGAATGATACTGATTTCGATTGCGCTCGTGTGGGCAGTGACTCTTGTCTTTGGCAGCCCTGTACGGGCTGAGGAAAACGCGTGTATCGCCTGCCACCAGAAGGTCACACCTGGCTTTGTGTCCGACTGGGGGGTGAGTAAGCACTCAAGAGAGGATGTAACATGTTCAGATTGTCATGGCGATAAACATAAAACCGCGAAAGATGCCAATCTGGCCCGGCTGCCGGACGAACAGGTCTGCGCCGAATGCCATGAAGATCAGTTTGACCAGTTTGTCAAAGGCAAGCATAACTATGGCTGGCGCTCAATGAATGCCCTGCCCATTACTCACATGGAGCCAGACGAGCTGATGGAAGGAAGTGTGGGGTGCGGCGGCTGCCATAATATGGGTGTGAAGAGTGCGGCCGAGAAAAAGGATCGATGGGACAAAGGCTACCGATATCAGAACAACTCCTGTGACGAGTGCCATACGCGTCACGCCTTTTCCAAAAAAGAGGCCCAGGATCCGAGGGCCTGTCAGCAGTGCCATATGGGTTATGATCACCCACAGTGGGAGATGTGGAGCAGTTCGAAGCATGGCACCCGCTTTTTTGTCAAGCAGGCAGGCAAATTGCCTGAAGGTGCTGCAGCACCTACCTGCCAGCTTTGTCACATGCCAAATGGCACCCACGAAAACCGGACTGCATGGGGCTTTTTCGGTGTCCGGTTACCCCTGCCAAAAGACGAACAATGGGCAGCCGACCGGGTCCTTATACTCAAGGCCTTAGGTGCACTGAATCCCGGAACCGGCAAACCAACTTCACGGCTGGAGATGATGAAGTCTCTCCACATGATTCAGTTTACTGAAGATGCCTGGAAGGCAGAGCGGGAAAAGATGATCAAGATCTGCTCAAGATGTCATGCCGGGCAGTATGCCCGACACCGGTTGGAGATGGGCGACCGGATGATTAAAAATGCTGACCGCTTGATGGCGCAAGGGATTAAGATCGTTGCGGCGCTTTATAAAGACGGAATCATCAAAAAGCCGGATTACTATCCCTTTGCCTATCCTGATTTTCTCTACTTCAATCAGACAGGTGGTTCATACATTGATCAGGTGCTGTTCAGGATGTATATGAAATACCGAATGCGAACCTATCAGGGTGTTTTTCACGCCAATCCGGATTATGTCTACTGGTACGGCTGGGCCGCCATGACAAAATCCTTAGGGGAAATCCAGGAGCTTGATCGTACTATGAGGGCAACGCATAAAGTTAAGTAGTGTCGATCCATAAATGGCTATTTTCCGCAATTTCAGCGTCAGACTCAAATTTTAATCCTCGAAATACTCCAATGTATTCCTGTGGTTAAAATCTTCGTCTTCCTTGATCTTGCAAAAACTATCTCATTTCTGAATGGACACTAAGTAGGGATAGAAGGGAAAGTGCCTAAAGTTATGGGACAGGCCCCGGTCATTGATATCAGCGAGTGCTCCTATTGCGAATCCTGTGTGGAGTTATGTCCCACTGTCTTTAAAATAAATGAGGAAACAGGGATCATTGAGGCAGTGGAGCTTTCTCAATATCCTGAAAAAGAGATCCGGGAAGCCATAAGCTGCTGCCCCAAAGACTGCATAATCTGGGAGGGGGGTGGTTGAAAGGGCGCATTCTCAAACAGCGAGTTCTCGAACTTCTGAGATCAGAGGATCTTGATTTTGCTCTGGAGACATTGTGCAGTATGCCTCTACTCCGGGTGATCAATTCCCTCTTTTCCTTCCTATACAGAACTGATGAACAGATAAGATGGCGGGCGATTACAGCCATGGGCGCTGTTGTGGCAAGGCTTGCCGATGAGGAGATGGAGCAGGCCAGGATAATCATGCGCCGGCTCATGTGGACTCTTAACGACGAATCAGGAGGCATAGGCTGGGGCAGCCCGGAGGCCATGGGAGAGATTTTGGCCTGTCATGAACTGCTTGCCAATGAGTATGCCTCTGTTCTCATATCCTATGCACGGAAAGACGGAAATTATCTGGAACTGGAAATGCTTCAACGTGGTCTCCTCTGGGGTGTTGCAAGACTCTCTCAGGTAAGACCATACCTGGTTCAGGATGCAGTCTGCAACTTTCTGCCATACCTGCAATCCATGGATCCTGCTGTCAGGGGATTAGCTGCCTGGCTCATGGGATTGCTTGAGGCGGGCGATGCGCGGACGGCCCTTGAGGCCCTTACTGACGATGACGCCGAGCTTAGCGTTTATCAGAATCGAAGGCTGATCAACTGTCGTGTGAAAGAACTGACAGAAGAGGCACTCAAAAGATTGCCGGTTCAGGAATGAGGAATAAATTAAACAGGAAAGGAGGTTTATCATGAATCACCGTTATACCAACCCTTATGTCATCGGGACTTTACTCGGGTTAGTCATGCTGTTTTCCTTTTATACCATGGGTAGGGGTGTTGGATCTTCGGCAACCTTTGCCCGGGTTGCAACGGCAGGGATCGATCTGGTGGCTCCCGAACATGCAAAGACCAACGCATATTTCTCAAAATACCTGTCAGGGGGTCGCTCTCCTCTCATGGCCTGGCTGGTTTTTCTCAGTCTGGGAGCAGGGCTGGGAGGTCTGTTTTCGGCCTTCATTGCCAACAGGGTAAAAGGCGAGGTGGCAAGGGGACCATCCATAGGGGTCTCAGCCCGGCTGTGGCTTGCAATGGGCGGGGGCATCTTATCAGGATTTGCCGCCCGATTGGCCAGGGGGTGCACAAGCGGACAGGCCCTTACCGGGGCCTCCGAACTTGCCTTTGGCAGCTGGATCTTTATGTTTTCTATCTTTGCTGGCGCATATGCAACCGCCTATTTTTTTAGAAAGGAGTGGCTATAATGGGACCTCTATATAAATTAGGTTGGTTTGATTTTGCCTACGGTCTCCAAATGGCCGGGCTTATCGGTTTCCTCTTTGGGTTTGTGCTTGAAAGGGCCGGGTTTGGAAACGTCAGGAAACTCACGGCCATCTTTTATCTGCGAGACTTTGCCGTCCTGAAGGTTATGTTCACCGCCATCGTTGTGTGTATGCTGGGCCTGCTTTATTTTTCTGTTTTTGGCTGGATCGACCTTGGCCTGGTGTATCTCTTACCCACCTATATATGGCCCCAGATTGTGGGTGGTCTTATCTTAGGTGTTGGATTTATAATGGGCGGCTATTGCCCCACAACCTCCATTGTGGCCACGGTATCGGGCAAGCTTGACGGGTTGATATTTATCGTCGGTATGATCATTGGCTCTTTTATCTTTGCCGAGATATTCCCGTTACTTGAGGGATTCTATTCGGCAGGGGATATGGGTGCCGTCCGTCTCTCCGATGTCCTGAGTCTCAACTCAGGTATTATTGCTCTACTGGTGTGTCTTATGGCTGTTGGGACCTACTGGTTTGTGGAAAAGGTGGAAAATAAATTTGGAGACAGGGACACTCTCCCGGGCGGCTCAAAGAGAATGAAGGCATCTGCCGCAGCGATTCTTATCCTGCTCGGTCTGATCCTTGCCATTGTCAACCCGGATCGTATTGCTGCCAACAGACCATCTCCTCAAATACAGACTCAAAAAAAGACGGAAGAGATTCAAAAGCCCACTACCAAAACAGAGAAACCCTCTTCATCCAAGTTTGAGATTGTGGAAGATGAAGGTTGTTAAGGGATCGTTCCGAGGCCGAATTTAGCCACGGCATTTGCCTGCCGCGCTCAATTTCTTTGAGAATGCCGGCAGGAATGCCGTCAGCGGGCATGTCTGCCATCTGTTTTCGGCTCAACCCGTTTTGCTTCCTGGGAAAAGGATAATTTCCCCTATTGGCTTTTCCATATCTTCGCTTTCCCCCGCTATAACGGTAATAAATGATTGTCTTAGCCGCACTACACCTGTCTGAAGTAAATTTCAACACATATTTACCGTTATAGCGGTAACAACAGGACGAAAACCAAAAGGAAACGGAATTGCTTTAGCAATCATAATCATAATCCAATAAGCTCTAATCCCTCGTTCCCGTGCTCCAGCCTGGGAACACATAATCTTTTCCTCTGAGCCTCCGTGCCTCTGTGGCTATTTTTCCCGAGCATATCACTTTTTCCTTGACAAGATAGTTTTTCCTGAAATATGTTTATAATGTTCATATTGATCATTTAAGTCATTTTTTTACGATTCAGCAATAGGATTGGATATTTTGAAAAATGGATAAAGAGATATTTACTGTACCGCAGGCCGCCAAATATTTTGCCATCGGCAGGGTAACTCTCTGGAAGTATGTCAAATCCGGGGAGTTGAAAGCATCGCTCACCCCCGGAGGTCATTACAGGGTACTTAAAAAAGATCTGGAGGCCTTTGCCCGTAAGAAGGGGATGTACCCCTTGGCAAGCTATCACCCCCCTCAAAAAAATAAGATCCTGATTGTGGATGATGACGATCAGATTCGGGATTTGTACACAAAAATACTTCGCATTCATAAATACGAAACAGA
>DAOVUP010000124.1 GCA_030632525.1 Desulfobacteraceae bacterium
TATGGAGGCCATTTTATTGGAGTATTCCACCTCGTGCAGGGTCATGATCAGCTCCTGATCGGCCACATATATCCTGTTCACGAGATAGGTGGTCCCCCCAAAAATGACCAACAGAATAAATGTGATACTGATGAGGAGGAACCCGATGAGCTCCTTGCGGGTATTGTCCCAGGGTTTCATGAGCTCTGTTTTTTGCTTGACTACCATCAGGATGAAAGGGGTGTCTGGGATGTATTTGTATCCGAAAATGAGCGGGACACCATCGGCTGTTTCCCATTCAAATACCCGGGTTTTGGGGGCGTACTCCGGTATGGGCAAAGAGATCTTCTGAAAGACCTTCCCATGAAAGCGAGACGGAGTCTGAAGAATGCCTTGGTGGTTGATGACGAAGGCGTCCCCTTCACCCGCCATCTCAAGGCGGGAGAGCATGTCGTTGAACTTTTTAGTATCCAGGGTGGCCCTGAGCACAGAACAGGTACCGCTTTCTGAGGCGTACTTGATCGCGATGACTAAATGAGGGATATGTCGGTAGCCTAAAAACACATTGCTGATATACTTCCCTTGTGCCATCACCTGTTCATACCACTCCTGATCACTGTAATCCTTGCCCGTGAGGCTATAAGGACCCACATAGGCCCTTTGAATGCCGAGAGGATCAATCAATCCAAGATCCACAAATCCGCCAAAGCTGTTCTTAAGATTCGCGAGTATTCCGCTCAGCCTACCGGGATTTGCGCACTTTTCAAAGCTGTTGTCATGAACAATAAAATCCAGCGCGGATCTGCGTTCCTCCAAAAAGTAGAAGATGGTCCTGCTGGTATTGGAGACCAGCCGAGAGGTGCGAAGAAGGATCTCGGATTCAAGGTCATGCTGCGTTGCCCTGTAATCGATCAGGGCCAGGAAGATCAGGGGGAAAAGGGCAATCGCAGACGTTAGGAAAATCACGCCATACCAGAGGCGGCGAAATTGGCACGAGGCCCTATAAGGCACCGACGCCATGTTTCGATGATCCCAGAATTTCGGTTTGAATGCCTTCAGTAAAGCCATTTTCTATACTTCAGTATGGGCTGGAGCCTGTGCGTCCGGCAGAAATAGGGACATTCGTTTTATAGGATATTCATTCGTTTCGGATTCCCAACGGCCCCCCAGTTCTTCAATGAGACCCTGGGCTATGGGCCAAAAGGGGTCGGTTGCGTCTCGTTCCGAGGAGTATCCTTCCTTTAAATGACCTTGACCCTCCACATCAATCATCAACCCCCCTTCCTCATCCCTGGCTCTAACGATTAGCTTCCCGCCTTCCCCCATCCTCGTCACCATCCAATTGATTATTTTTGAAACCAGAAAATGGATGCTTACAGGGTTATTGCGGGGTTCGGGTAGATTTTCATCCAGTTCCAATTTGATGGAAACATCATGCAAATGCGCCAGCCGAGTCGAGAAAAGCACTGCCTCCTCGATTATCTCTCCAAAATCAGAAACCGATGGAGATGAGCCCATCCGTTGCGAGAACCGATTGAGGATTTGTATTTTCCTGCCAAGAAGATCTATATGTCTATCAATACTTGACAAGACTTCAGCGAACTTATTCCCGTCCTCCCCAATTTCCTGCTTCGTCCTGTCAAAAAGACCGGCCAGCCGGCAGGCCGACGCCTGAAGATTCTTTAAGTGTACCGCTACTTTTTCCATCAGGTCAGCCAGTACTTTGCCAACAATCACCGAATGCCCGTGGCGCAGCATCTTATTCTCGTCCCGCTCCATGATGGTATATTTTCCGGGGGAATGGCTTCCCCCTTAATACGGATTTATCACCACCGCCCAAGATCTTCAGGCGCCTGCAACCAAACCCAGGCCGGCGCTATTTTTTGTCTTCAAATAATTCGCCGGTGGTCTTGAACGGTTCTGAATCTTTAATAATTTCCCTGGCTGTATCGAACTCTCCTGCCTCTGCAAAAGCAGCAGCGGCCATGGTTTTTTCAACCTTGTAGCGGTAGGCGCCCCGAATGCGATCGGCAAGCGTTTCCACGTCCACAGGCTTATTGATGAAATCGAAGGCCTTCAGTTTTTTTGCGTCATCCTCCCGTTCCTGGGTGCCGAATGCGGTTAAAATAACCACTTGGATGTTGGGATTGGTCTTGCTGAGCTGGCGAAGCACATCCATCCCATGCACTTTAGGCATCTCCAGGTCCAGGACAATGACGTCTGGCTCCCGTTCTGCAACGTAATCCAGTGCCTGTTGGCCGTCATAGACTACATCTGTCTTGATGTTACGCATGCCTAGTCGATTAGAAAGCGTATTTACAAATTCTATCTCATCGTCAACCAGTAGCACCTTCATTCTCTTCATGCCCCTCCCCCCCTCATCTTTTATTGATACGCTCCACTAACCGCAAGGCCTGTCATTTACTGGTTACTGCGGCAAGGGGATTATTATTTCGCCCTATTTTGTTATGACTTTCCGCATCTCCTTTAATGCTAATGCCTCGTTTCCCGTGAAGAGTGACGGGTTTTTTTCCAAACGGTAGCCAAGGTTACCGATATCTTGAATAAGCATCGAACCCTGAACAACCTCCTCTTGAATCGCATTCAGCTCCTCAAAAAAAGAATCAATATTTAGGGGTGGGCCCTGACCACGTTTGAAAAGTCTTCTGGCCCAGCCAGAATGTTTCTTCCGTTTCAGCTTGAGCAGATCCCCCATCAGCCCCGCAGACTCATTAATAGTGGCCAAGTGATTCTTGAGATCGTGCGCAAGGTGGGCCAAACTCCGACCAAGAAATTCCAAATGCGCCTCACTCAAAGTGGTGGCCCCGCTCCCGACAACTCCATTCTGATGAGATCGCTGCTCCTCTTCGGTCATCGAACTCTATCCCTCTGGTAAATAACAGAAACCTTGTGGATGCAGGCTGTAAGACTCTCTCATGGAACACTATCAATATCCATTTTTACAAGGTGCAGACATGCCACAACCTGACTCCGCGTATCTTTTTCGGCAGGGGTTTTGTCCTTGACAAATTAGATAATCTATAATACCAAACTCCAGTTATCTAAGTCAAGCACGCTCTGCTGCGGCAAAAAACAATCTGCGAGAAAGGATTTTTCTGATGCTGAAAAAATGGAAAGGTGCCTTGTTTGCGAAGTTGATTATGCTATTATTCCTGTTAGGAAGCAGCCCTGTGATGGCTGCCGCAGAAGAAGCCGTAGTCTCCCGCTCCCAAGGCCATCCATGGTGGTTCTGGCCCCTGGTCCTGTTGGTGGTCACTTTTGTGATGGGCGTGTTTGCCGTCCTCGGCGGAGTGGGCGGCGGTGTCCTTTTTGTCCCGATAATCAGTGGATTTTTCCCGTTTCATCTGGACTTTGTCAGGGGTGCGGGTCTCCTCGTAGCACTGTGCGGTGCGCTGGCAGCGGGACCGGGGCTTCTCAAAATGAATTTGGCAAGTCTCAGGCTTGCCATACCCGTAGCCCTCATCGCCTCATCCTGCGCCATCATCGGCGCCATGATCGGTCTGGCTCTTCCCACCAACATTGTACAGATATCTCTCGGAGCGACTATTATAGGGATCTGCCTACTCATGCTCAGCGCCAAGAAGTCCACTCTGCCGGACGTACCAAAAGCGGACCGGGTCTCTTCAGCGCTCAGGATATATGGTGTTTACCGGGAGAGGAGTACTGGCCAGGTTATTGATTGGAAGGTACACCGAACCCCCCTCGGGTTGTGCCTTTTTATTATTATCGGCGTCATGGCCGGCATGTTCGGGCTCGGGGCCGGCTGGGCGAATGTGCCAGTCCTCAACCTTTTGATGGGTGCCCCCTTGAAGATCAGCGTGGCCACGAGCAAATTTCTCCTTTCCATTACCGATACCTCTGCTGCGTGGATATATATGCACCAGGGGTGCGTAATCCCCATGATGGTGGTCCCATCCCTGGTAGGTATCATGTTGGGCTCCTTTGTGGGTGTCCGGCTTCTGGCCGTGGCAAAACCCACCATCATAAGATGGATGGTGATTATAATATTGGCCTTTGCCGGTGGCAAGGCACTTCTGAAGGGATTGGGTATTGGCTGATTTGGAAAGTCCTGTTACAACAAAAACAACTACAATGAGGTCTGATCAGGAGGGAAAATGATGACGGATAAACCGAAGCCCACAGTTGAGGCAGGACCCGAACAGTTACGGTACGCATCAATTCTCGAAAAGGGGATGTATATCGGTCTCTCGATCCTTTTCATCACGTTCGCTATTTACGCTCTCCGTATATTGGACCCCTATATCCCACATGAAAATGTCTCTAATTACTGGGCTATGAACGTCCATGACTATCTTGAACATGCCAACATCAAGCCAGGGTGGGCCTGGCTCGCGATGCTTGGCTATGGGGACTTTATGAATTTCATCGGGATTAGCATCCTAGCAGGCACCACTATGATATGCTATCTGGCGATTATCCCAATCCTCTTGAAAAGCAAGGATAAAATCTATGCGGTTCTGGCAGCTTTGGAGGTTATTATCCTCGGCCTGGCAGCCAGCGGGATACTCACTGTAGGCCATTAAGATACCCAACCAGTAAGAAAAAATTTGTTAACGTTCATAGGGTCAGGGTTGCCTTTTTATCGAGAAACCCCGAGTGCCCACAGTTAGATTAATGAATGGGCGCTAGTTAGTCTAAATCGTCAGCTCTGTGACGGGAGGAGACCACACCTGGCGGTCAAAAGGATTGCCCTACCGTTTCTGCTGGATGTCGGTTATTGTTTTCTGTGTGTTGTCTACCTGACAACTGTTTCTAAGTCATGTGGAAATTCCGAATTTGGGTAGGATGTATGCCTGCAAGACAACCCACCCCACTATAATCAGGACAAATATCCATATACCCATACCACCACCTTTTTTACGAGTTTCAGTCTGTTCCAGTGCACAGCTCCTTCCAGTTATGATCAATACAGCGCACGGCTGTATAGATCAGCCTCACGAAAAACCGCAGTCTGATGCTGATGCGCACGATGCCGGATTCGGGTTGTTTCCCATATCCGGACATGAACTGGAAGTAATAGATGAAAATGTGGATAAAAGCTTTTCGCTTTCTTCACTGCTGCAGGAAGGGCAGGGGCCTTTATCTTCTCCGGTGCTCCGAAAGCAGAGGGATTCAAAGGTGTTTCCACACTTCTTGCATTTGAATTCATAAATAGGCATTTGTTCTCCTTTAGACCGGTTATTTATGTTATAGAACCATAAAAAGAGAGAAGGTTTCAAACTTTGTTAAAAATATGTGTATCCCTAAGAGGCTATCCGAGAATGAGAAATTTTTTGCAAGGTCAAGGAAGGCGAAGATTTAAACCGCAGGAATACATTGAGTATTTTGAGGATTAAAATCTGAGCCTGACGCAGAGATTGCGAAAAATAGCCATTCTCGGATAGCCTCTTAACCCTGATAAGATAAATCATTTGAGAGAATTTGCAATCGCCTTTTTTGTCTCTTGAGCGATTTTCAGCTCTTCATTTGTAGGTATTACCAAAATTTTGACTTGGCTGTTTTGAGAGTTAATTTCGCTGATTCCGTTTCCGGCCAACTTATTCCGCTCCAAATCAATCTCCATCATCCCCCCCCTATCAGTGTCTCTCTACGAATATACCCTATCTTCGACATTGCAAACAATAAAGGCGCTAAAAAGCGCCTCAGA
>DAOVUP010000276.1 GCA_030632525.1 Desulfobacteraceae bacterium
TGAAACCCCTTTTTTCAGATCCGGGAAGGCCAGAAAATCGGCTCGCGCAATTGACCTCCCGTTTAAAGTGGCAGACATCACCAGTCGCCACTTGGAAGTGGTCAAGCAACCGAAACATGGTTATGGCGGAAATATGAATCCCTGTATCGATTGCCATGCGCTGATGTTTCGAATCGCCGGCGAAATGTTGGAAGAGGAAGGGGCAGGTTTTGTTTTTTCAGGTGAGGTCCTGGGCCAGAGGCCCATGTCCCAGAACAGAAGATCCCTTAATTTGGTTGCAGCCGAAAGCGGGCTCGATGGACTTCTTCTGAGACCCCTTTCGGCAAAGCTCCTTGCACCAACAATTCCTGAAGAGAAAGGTTGGGTCCAGAGGGAGCAGCTCCTCGATTTTCAAGGACGTTCAAGAAAGCCCCAAATGGAAATAGCGAAAAAAAAGGGTATAACAGAATATCCCACGCCAGCAGGGGGATGCCTCTTGACTGAAAGGGGTTTTTCACGCCGGTTGAAAGACCTGCTCACCTCCAAAGTCGATGTGGAGACGGGGGAATTAGAACTCCTGAAATTGGGGAGGCATTTTCGTATTACCCCTCACACGAAAATTGTGGTGGGGAGAAACAAGAGAGAAAATGAGACTATCCAGGCCTTAGCAGGCAAAAATGATACTGTCCTGAGGTCGGTTTCTGTACCTGGACCTACGGTGCTTGTCTCTGGAGAACTTTCCGGAAAAATCCTCGACACTGCAACGGCTATAACCGTGGCATACAGCGATGCAGGGGAACTTGATGCCGGTGAAGTCAGAATCGAAGAAGGGGAGCGCGAAAGCAGGGTGGTATCTGTTAGAACGCGGGACAAGGTAGAATTCAGGCACTATATGATTTAAAATAGAAATTGAGGAATTACGAATTCAGGAATTGAATGAAATATTCTTTTTTAATCTCTAAATTCCAATTATGACAGCCCGTACTCCTTGATTTTGGAGATGAGCATGGGCCGGCTGATCTCTAAGAGTTTGGCAGACTGAGTCCGGTTCCCGTTGGTCGCTTTAAGGGCCTTTCCAATGAGAGTTCGTTGCAGTTGTTTGGAGGCCTTTTTGATGGAAAGAGTCTCCAAATTGTCAAAATCCTGGGAAAACATCTTGTTACTGGTCAGGCTGGATGGAAGTTCCTTCACCGTTATCCAACGACCGGTTGAAAGAAGGACGGCCCTCTCCATAACATTTTCCAGTTCTCTCACATTCCCCGGCCAGTGATAGCCCATCAGGATGGCCATCGCTTCAGAAGAGGGGGCTTCCACTTTCTTGTTCAACTTCTTATTGAAAATATCTATGAAATAGCCGGCCAGAAGTGATACATCCCCTTTTCTTTTTCTCAACGGGGGAAGATGAACGGTCAAGACATTAATCCGATAGTAGAGATCTTCGCGGAATCGTCCTTTCTCTACCTCTTCACTCAAATCCTTTGACGTGGCCACCACAACCCGAACGTCAATTTTTCGTGAACCCACACCTCCCAAGGGCGTGATCTCTTCTTCCTGCAATACGCGCAAAAGTTTTACCTGCAAAGAAAAAGGGAGTTCGCCAATCTCGTCTAAAAATATGGTTCCTTTATCCGCCTCCTCAAAACGGCCCGGCTTGTCTTTGACAGCATTTGTGAACGCCCCTTTCTTATACCCAAAGAGTTCACTTTCGATGAGGTTTTCAGGAATACCGCCACAGTTAATGTTCACTAAGGCCTCTGATGATCTTGGGCCATTCGAGTGAATCGCCCTGGCAATCAGCTCCTTGCCGGTCCCGCTTTCTCCTGTAATAAGCACCGTGGTCTTGTGTTCAGCCACTTTTTTAACAAGTTCAAGGACATGGGCCATTGCCTCACTTCGTGCGATTATGTTTCCAAATGAATACTGTTTTTCGATCTCGTTTATCCTGGTTTTCAACCTCAAATTCTCTTTTTTCAGTCTTTCCCGTTCCTCGGCCTTTCTTAGCGTTAAAAATACTTCGTCTGGCTTAAAGGGCTTTGAGATATAATCGTAAGCTCCTTTTTTGATGGCCTCCAGGGCCGTTTCAACCGTTCCATAGGCGGACATCATAATATAGGTCTTTTCAGGATGCTTCTTAACTGCCTCTTCTAAGAATGCCATCCCATCCATACGCGGCATCTTTATGTCGCAGAGAATGTAATCAAAGCCGGTCTCAGCCATACATTGGAGGGCCTCAATTCCATCCTTGGCGCATTGGACAGAGTAGTTCGTCTTCTCCAGCATGGTTTTCAACATATGCCGCATATTCTCTTCATCATCAATTACAAGCACAGTCTGCTGAGGCATGGTCTGCTTTCCCTTTATTTTCTCTTCCATCTTCCCTCCGGTCAGAGGTCGTCAAATAATTAAGTGGTTGAGGCGTCGAGTTGGAGACAAAGCTTGTAGAATCAACATATTAGGCCGCAGTTCTATCAGATGTCCAATTTTGAGCAAAGGGTGTGAAATCGCATAATAATAACGACTTAACCACTCAACTACTCAACCACTTAACGAGGCTTGCCGGTTTAGCGGAATATTGACAATAAATTTGCTCCCTTTACCAAGAACGCTCTCCGCACAAATCCCGCCCCCCAATCCCTCAATAATCGTGTAACAGACAGACAGACCGAGACCGGTACCCTTTCCTGGTTCCTTTGTAGTATAAAAAGGATCAAAAATGCGATCAAGTCCCTCCGCGGAGATTCCGATCCCCGTGTCTGTAAAGCTAATCATAATGGAGTCATCTTCATTCTCTGTCTCAATGCGCAAGACCTTTGGAGATAAGCCATCAGATGATTCGGGGTCTATCATTGCGTCTGCAGCGTTTAAAATAATATTTAAAA
>DAOVUP010000108.1 GCA_030632525.1 Desulfobacteraceae bacterium
ACGCCGATACCGACGAAGTGAAGATCTGGGCTACACCGGGCCCTGTCGGTTCGTTCGCCTTTCGTGAGAAGGGCGGGATAGTGGGCGGAACCGACTCCGGGTTCTGCTGGATCGATCTCGACAACAGGATACCTGATTTGGTTACTCAATTTATAGTAATAAGGACTGAAAAGGGGTAAATAATGTTTATTCCTGGGATTATAACCCTCTTCTTCCCCCGCTCAAAGTCCGGGGTCTTCGAATTGATTTTGACCAAAATTCTCCATTTTAAGGGCCGATTTTTCTTGACTCGAAGAACTTTTTATCATTCAATCAACCCAGGATTTACCCCAATCATCAAACCTCTTTTTAGAGTTCGTTTCATGCAAATACAGCTCAAATTATGTGTTCTTCACTTCTGACAGGATATGATCTGTTCTGTCAGGAGTAGGGTGCTCTGGCTGAGAGACATTCCCGGCGAGAAAGACCTTTTGAGTATAGGTATTATCCGGTTATGGTCACTATCATCCGAAAATGGAAAACGAGCTTTCAAATCTAAATGCAGGTGAATTAAAGCTTCTGTTCTCGATCCTTGAAAAGCTCTCGAGGAGTCACGATCAAGATATCCTCCGAAAATACATTTCCGAGGACTTGTTGTGTCTTCTTGAAGCAGATTTTCTCGCTTCCTTCATATGGAATCAAGACCGGCAGGTTTTCGAGGAGGTAATTTTCCTCAACATGAGTCCTGCCAATATCCGCCGTTACGATAGCTATTACCGGTCTTGTGATCCCATAACGCCATTGCTACAAAAACGAAGGCGGGCGACCCTGGTCTGTGAAGTTATGCCACAGAGGGAACTGGAAAAAACAGAATTTTTTAATGATTTTCTGATGAAAGATGGCCTTCATCACGGAATAAACCTCTACGCCTATGACGGTGATTTGAACATAGGTGATTTACGGATCTGGAGAGCAAAGAACAGACCCGATTTTGGGAAACGTGAGGCTGCTCTTCTGGATTTTATCCTGCCCTATTTTCGAAACGCCCTACGCAATGCCAGGGCCATTACTGCGGCCAAAGGGATCGCAGGTTTTTGGCAGAAATTGCTTGAAAATACGCATGTTGCCTTATTCCTTTTCGATGAGGCAGGCAATCCTGTCTTTCAAAACAGAAGCGCCAGGATGATAGAAGAAAAACTGCCTGATGTGGAGTACGCCTCTTTCTACAATCACATTCAATCTCTCGCAAAGAGAAAGCTTTTTCGAACAGAATGGGGGCCTTATTTTTTATCCGTTCTTCCTACATTCTCTCGCAATGACGCACGACCTCTGACAGCTGTCATGGCCACTCAGTCATCCCCGGCAAGAATTAATAAGGATTTTCTCATCAGCAGGTATCATCTAAGCCCCCGCGAGATAGAGATCTGCTTCCTTGTGTGCAAAGGGCTGACTGATCGAGAAATCGCCTCAGTCCTGGGGATCGCTTTTTCAACCGTTAGAACGCACCTGAAACATATCTTCATCAAGATTGATGCCACAAACCGCTCGGAACTCATTTCAATCTTGTTTGAGGAAATAGTCGATATATCCTTCTGATTTAAACCTCATCTCCTTCACATCCCCAAAAATGGGGATACCCAATTCAATTTATGCATGATTTAATCATCGTCATAGGGCGTAAAGGGAGATTTTCTTGAGAAAAGAGAGTGGCATTTCCCATTTCGGGAAAAAACATTTGGATGAGGGATAACAAAACATCAGAAGGGAGGGGAAGAAATGGACGAAAAAGGAAAAACGATAGATCGCAGGACATTTATCAAGACCACCTTGGCAGCAGGAGCAGGATTAGCCTTGACAAGTTCTATGGGTAACCTGGCATGGGGGGCCTCTTCTTCAGAGGATGCCTTGGCGCAGAGTTCACTATACGACTTGGCCAAAATGATTCGAAACGGGGAGACAAGTTCCCAGGAACTGGTCAAACTCTATCTTGGGCGTATCCAGCAATTTGGAGGCCGGAAGGGGATCAACGCCTATATCACCGTCGCTGGGGAAGAAGCGCTCAAGCAGGCAGAACGGCTTGATAATTTAGCAAAACAAAAGAAATTCAAAGGCCCTTTGCATGGCATTCCCTTAGCCGTAAAGGATAATCTCGACACCAAGGATATAAGAACAACCGGAGGGTCGAAGATCCTCGCCTCCTGGGTTCCGCCCACGAACGCCCGTGTGATCGAAAAACTTCAAAAGGCAGGAGCCATTATTTTGGGCAAGACCAATATGCACGAGTTTGCCTTTGGCATCACCACCAACAATCCCTTCTACGGGCCTACCCGAAATCCATACGATCCCTCAAGAATCCCCGGCGGATCCAGTGGGGGATCAGCAGCAGCTGCCGCCGCTGGTTTCTGTGCGGGCGCCATTGGGACCGACACGGGTGGGTCAGTCAGGATACCCGCCTCTCTATGTGGCCTTGTTGGACTAAAGCCCACATTAGGCAGGGTCGGAAGAGGCGGTATGATGTATCTGTCTTTTACACGCGATGTCATAGGCCCCTTGACCCGCACTGTTATGGATTCTGCAGTGCTTCTGAAGGTGATGGCGGGAAAAGATCCCAGAGACCCGGAATCCTCCACAGATCCGGTACCCGACTACATGTCATATGTAAAGGGGGGACTAAAAGGAAAACGATTCGGTGTTCCCAGAAAGTACTTCTTCGAAGGTATTCATTCAGATACCCGGAAGGTGATAGACGAATCGATTCGTGAGATACAGAATATGGGTGGGGTTGTTAAGGAGGTTGAGGTGAAACATATGGATATTGCAACCCCGACCGGCTTTAGCATTGTTCTGGCCGAATGCATCTATCTTATGGAAAACTATCTCAAGGCGTTCAACCCGAAGGCCACTATTGCAGAATATCTCGATCAAATGGGTCCTGACGTAAAGGGCGTTTTGGGAAGCCAAATAGGTACACCTGAATCGAAACCCGTACCTGGATATGTTTATGCCAAATCTGTCCGGGAAGACCGCAACAAGATGATCTCAGGTTTTGAAGAGGCCATGTCGGGTGTTGACGCCTTGCTCCTTCCCACGACTCCTCTCCCAGCCTCCAAGATTGGCGAAGACGTGGAAACAGACCTTGAAGGGAAAAAGGTGAATACATTCCTCACATTTATCAAGGACTGCGATCCGGTTAGCGTGGTTGGTTATCCGGCTATTACTGTGCCTGCAGGCTATAGCAGTACAGGCCTTCCCATTGGCCTCCAGATCGTGGCCAGACCTTTTGAGGAATCTAAACTGCTCCAGATTGCCCACGCATTTGAACAGACCACAAAGGTCCGTAAACCCCCAACTCTCTAAGAAATAGGCCTGGGTTCCGGCCCAGGCCTCCTTTCATTCACAGTCCGACATAAAACCGCTGAAACAATTGTGCGAAAACCGTCCCGTGTCAAATAGGGCGGGTCATATGAGGGGTATCTCAAACTCCCATTCGCACTAGACATCCTTGGGGTGATGATCCGGCGGACAGACAAGGCATTCCACACGTGCCTCTTCATTGATCACTACCGCCGCTGCCTCGCAAATGGCCAACCCTGCGGGTTTACAGGCTAACTCACCGATTCCGTCCTCAACCCTTCTCACCTGCTGGTGACAATTGGTCACCTTGATCCTGAATCTATTGTCATCTAAGTCTTCGATTTCATAGTCCGCGTTGGCCCAGATGGTCGACAAGATCATTGCATCCCTGAGCGACTTGAGATCGTCCTTCAAACCGAACATCTTTCTCAAACGATACATCTGAACCCTTGCATTGGCTGGAAAGCAGTGGGCATCGGCCTTCACCGCCGCTTCCTCTCCATACTCATTGTTGATATAGAGTATGTAGTTGTTTTGGAGATTCCACCAGTTCTTCTGGAACATATCAATAAAATCGAGCAATTCGTCTTTTGATAGCCTTGAGAGTTTTTCATTCTGAAAGTTATTCAGTGGCAATGTCCTATCCTCCTTTTGGTATTTGTTATCCCAGCGAGTAATCATGGGCGCGCTGTTGGTCATAGAAGAATAGGGTATTTCGCAGCATGCGTCAAGCATGCTGCGATCACCTGGAATTCCGATATAAGGATTGAATGAAAAACTGTGTCTCCTGGGAATATAGAACGGAGAAAAGGAGAGGCAAATTATGTTTGATTCTTAAGTTATAATATCATATAGTTAGCTTGGTCCCACCCCAAGAAGATACATATTTTGAGGAAAGTAATATAATGGAAGAAATAACAAAAGCGGTAAAGGCATTCACGTTGGAACAGGGAGCTGACGTCGTAGGAATCGGCTCTGCAGAGGCCATGAACACGGAGGCAAGGAAACTCCAGACCCCAGAGGAAAACCTCCCCGGCGCAAAGGCGGTAGTTTCTTTTGGTATCAGGATGCTCAACTCAATTTTTAAGAGCCCTAACATCCGAATTTCTCGGGCCAGTTACGTATACCTTCACCACTCCCTCGATAATATCGCATGGAAGATTGCGGGCTTTTTGGAAGAAAGAGGGTTTGATGCCATCCCGATCGCCTCTGATGTGCCGGTGGAGATGATGGAAAGAGGAGGATTGCTCGCAGATATTTCCCATCGCCATGCAGCGGTCCAGGCCGGATTGGGTCGAGTGGGGTTAAGCGGGCATTTTCTCAGCCCCCGCTTTGGGCCCCGGGTTCGCCTTGTAAGCGTAATAACCACGGCCCCGCTCACTGCGGATGAACCACTAAAGGATGAGGTGTGTCTGGGAGAGAAATGCAGGAAATGTATTGAATCCTGTCCGGCAAGGGCCATTTCAGAGGATGGTTTCGAGGCGAAGAAATGCCTTTCTGTGATGCATGAGTACAACCTTTATGGTCTATTGAAGCTCATGGGAAAAGTATTGAACGCCGAGGACCCGGAGGAGAAAAAGCGCCTCATTTTTGACCGGACCTTCAGTGAAATATACATGAGTCTTCGCTCTGGAGATCCCCCTTTCTGCATAAAATGTGTAGAGGTCTGTCCTAATGGGCAAGTCAAAACAAAGCTGACGCCGTAAGTACTCTTTGTAGTGGGATAGGAATGCACTCCAGGTGGACTCCTGAAAAGAGCTAAATGCAGCCCTTTTATTTACCCTTCGGGAGAGCCAATAATACCACATCATAATTTATGGGACAAGATATGCCTACAATAAAGGATATAATTGCAGCACGGAAGTATGTATACCGGCATCTAAGACCCACACCGCTGTATAATTACTCAACTTTAAGTGACTTAGTGGGTACAAGCACATGGATAAAGCACGAAAATCATCAGCCTGTTGGTGCATTTAAAGTTCGTGGTGGATTGAACCTGGCGGCTAATCTGACAAAGAAGGAAAGAAATAACGGACTGTATACGGCATCGACGGGCAACCATGGACAAAGTATTGCCTATGCTGCAAGAGCGTATGGTATAAAATCTGTCATAGCTGTTCCTGAAAAGGCTAATCCGGGAAAAGTGGCTGCAATGAGAGGATTGGGAGCAAAAGTACTCTTTCATGGCGCAGATTTTGATGAGGCGCGAGAATGGATAAAACAGATCGCAAAAGACAGGGGGGGCAAGTTTGTAGGTCCTACTGATGAACCTCTTATATGTGGGGTAGGAACATATGCCCTTGAAATTTTAAATGACCTGCCTTCGGTTGATACCATCATAGTGCCAGTAGGGGCTGGCAGTGGGGTTTGTGGGACAGGTATTGTAGCAAAGGCTATTAATAAGGATATTGAGATAATAGCTGTCCAGTCTGCCCAGGCACCCGCCATGAAGCTAAGTTGGGACAGTGGAACGATGGTGGAAGCAGAAATGAAGACAATTGCAGAGGGTTTGGCAACAAGAGTTCCTTTTGAGAATACACAGCGTATTATGCGTAAGTATGTAGATAATTTCATGTTGGTAGACGATGAAGATATTAAATCGGCAATCTATGTCCTGTTAGAGCATACCCATAACTTGGTGGAAGAAGCGGCCGCAGCACCCTTGGCAGCATCCTTACAGATAAAGGAGAGATTGAAAAACAAAAATGTTGTGCTTGTTGTGAGCGGAGGAAACTTATCGATACAAAATCTTAAAGACCTTCTTTCGGGCATAGGATAAAGCTCTAACAAGGCAAAATTATGCAAGAACGAAGATACGACGTTGATTGGCTGAGGATTATCGCCATGCTGGCCG
>DAOVUP010000135.1 GCA_030632525.1 Desulfobacteraceae bacterium
ATAAATCCATTAAGATTATCTCTTAGAAACCCTGATAACGTTCATCCACCACCTTTCCGGGTCTAAGTTTAAACTCACGAAACATATAGTGTCCGAACGAAAACTAGGATTTTTCGTTCAGATCAAGGAAGACGAAAATTTTAACCGCAGGGATACATTGAGTATTTCGAGGATTAAAACTTGAATCTAACGCAGATATGGGTGAAAAAGACAGTTTTCATTCAGACACTAACTATATTCCCTGATCAGGCCATCGTCAAGGGGCTTATATATTTTCTAATAGCCTTTTATGCAGGTTATCAAAACCGCCATTGGACATGATCAGGATGACGTCCCCGGGCCTGGCCTCTCTTACCAGCGCCTCCAACAGCAGTTCTGTGTTTTCAAAATAAGAGGCCGCAAGTCCCCTCTTGCTTAGATCAGATACCAATTGTCGGGATGAAAAGCGTTCTTCAACAGGGATTTTTTCCATTAACGGGGGCTCCGGGATCATAATCAGGTCTCCGGCGTCAAAAGAACGGGCATATCGGTCTTGAAAGATGTTTCGTCTGCTTGAATTGGATCTGGGTTCGAATACTGTAATCAGACGCCTCAGTCTGTATTTTTCTTTGACCGCCTTTGTTGTCTCTCTGACCGCTGTAGGATGATGGGCAAAATCATCCAGCACAAGAATTCCCCTCCTCTCTCCTATGATCTCCTGTCTCCGTTTAACACCGCTGAATGTCTTGGCTGCTTCTCTTAAGATCGACCAGGGTATTCTTAGAAAGCGACCCAGGGCCAATGCCGCCAAGAGATTGGATATATTGTGCCTGCCATAAACTGAAGTCTTGAGGGTGGTCTCTTCTTTGTCGTTTTTGAGTATTTTTATTCTCGTGAAATCCTCTTCAATTGCCATATCTACTGCCCGCCAGAGGTTATTTTCGGAAAAACCGTAGGTCTCTGTTTTGCATCTTGCCCTTTTGCTTTCGCGCCTCACTGTCTCATCATCCCCATTTGCGATGAGAAGCCCTTTTGAAGGAATAATGTCGATTAGTCTACTAAAACTCTCTATGACATGGTTAAGATCGCGATAGATATCTGCGTGATCAAATTCTATGCTGGTAATAATTGTGGCCCATGGACTATAATGTAAGAATTTAGGCCCCTTATCGAAAAAGGCTGTATCGTATTCGTCCCCTTCAATGACAAAATAGGGGCCTTTGCCCAACTTAAAATTCCTCTCAAAGTTGAGGGGAATCCCCCCTATCATGAACCCGGGGTCCATGCCGGCTTTTTCTAAAATCCATGCTATTAATGCGGAGGTTGTTGTCTTTCCGTGTGTGCCGCTAATCACAATGGATCGTTTATCTTTTAATGCGAATTGTCTGAGGGCCTGAGGAAAGGAGAGGTAGGGTAGCTTGTGATGTAAAAGCTCAACTGCCTCCGGATTCTCTTTTGTGATCACGTTTCCCACAATTACCAGGTCTGGTTCGGGATGGAAATGCTCTGCTTTGTAGCCGCTGAAAACAGGGATGTCTAAGGATTCAAGGAATAGACTCATGGGTGGGTAAATATTCTGATCGGAACCTGTTATCAGATAGCCGTGGTCTTTTAACATGCCTGCCAAGGATGCCATTCCGGTACCGCAAATGCCCATGAGATGGATATGGCGCAGACTCTCGGGTACAAAATTGAGGGAGGATGAAAGTAAGGCCTTGGGCGGCTTTTTTGGCGATTGAAGCAAGATTGAATACCCCCTTTCGAAGGTCCAATGTTGATGGTTTATAAAAAAATACTTGATATCCGTTTTAGTATTGGATATACTATAAAATTCTAAAGATTCTGATACCGAAGGAGACATCCAAATGGCAAAGGTATGTGAAATATGCGGCAAAAGACCCGTAACGGGATATAATGTCAGTCACGCCCATAATAGAACCAAAAAGCGCTGGTACCCCAACCTTCAGAATGTGAGATGTGTAACAAATGGCCAGACAGTAAAGATAAAGGCATGTACAAGCTGTATCAGGTCAGGCCGGGTTGTGAAGCAGTCAAAGGTCAAGTACCAGGCAGCCTCTTAGTAGGCTGTCCGAGAATGGCTATTTTCCTCAATCTCTGCGTCAGGTTCATATTTTAATTCTCAAAATACTTCAATGTATTCCTGCGATTAAAATCTTCGCCTTCCTTGGCCTTGCAAAAAATCTCTCATTCTCGGACGGCCTCCAGGGCAAACCCTTAGATCCTCTCCACAATTAACACGTTCTTCACCTTTTTGATGGCGCTCATAATATCCTGCATCTGTTTATAGCTTTCCACCTCTATGGTAAAAAACGAGATGCCTTTATTGTCCACCGTGGTCTTGATTTCGGCATGGATGATATTGGCGTCCTTCTGGGTTAGAATCATACTTATATCAGCTAAGATTCCCTTTCTCTCCACAGTGGTTACCCTCAGTGTGGCAGGATACACCTCTTTTTCAGAAGGATCCCACGATACCGGGACCAGTCTGTCAGGTGGGGCGTTTTTGACGTGTCTGCAGGATTCCTGGTGGATTGTGATGCCGCGACCGCGAGTAATAAACCCAACCACCTGTTCTCCAGGGAGCGGGTGGCAGCATTTGGCAAAATGGAGCAGCATATCACTCACGCCGTCCACCTTGATCCCGCGCCCTTCCTTAGGCCGAAGAAAACGGTCCACCACTTTGCTGACCAGACCCTGTGACTTGTTTCCTTTGATCCCTAACTTGAGCTTGAGCCGACCGACTATCTGCCTTGCTGAGACCTTACCGAAACCAACCTGTGCTGCTAAGTCTTCAACCGAATGAAAAGAAAGCTCTTTGGCAATGGCCGAGACCTGTTCACTTTTAAAAAAATTGGGCTGGGTTACTCCCTCATGCTGAAAGGCCTTTTCCAGGATGTTTTTCCCCAGGCTGATACTTTCTTCCCTTTCCTCTGTTCTTATCCACTGCCTTATCTTGGTTTTTGCCTTAGGGGTTTTTACAAATTTTAACCAGTCTTTACTTGGGTGTTGTTTTTGAGATGTGATGATTTCTACAATATTCCCGTTTTTGAGCTGGTATCGGATGGGAACCATTTTGCCGTTTACCTTCCCACCCATACATTTCTTCCCTACCTCCGAGTGTATACCATAAGCAAAATCGACTATTGTAGCCCCTTTGGGGAATGCCTTGACATCTCCTTTCGGTGTAAAGACATAGACTTCATCAGGGAAGAGATCCATTTTGACAGATTCTAAGAATTCCTGGGGGTCCTTGAGGTCTTTCTGCCAATCTAAGAGTTGCTGCAGCCAGGCAAACTGTTTTTCGTCGGCCTTAGTCGCAATTGACCCCTCCTTATACTTCCAGTGGGCTGCAATACCCGACATTGCCACCTTGTTCATATCCCATGTCCTGATCTGGATCTCCATTCTCTGTCCAATAGGGCCGATCACCGTTGTATGTAGGGACTGATACATGTTTCCCTTTGGAACAGAGACATAGTCTTTGAATCTCCCCTGGACCGGTTTCCAGACAGAATGGATGTGCCCTAAAACCTCGTAGCATTCCTTGATGGAATTCACGATAACCCGAAATGCCAAAATATCATAGACCTGGTTCACCGTGAGATTCTGGTCCGACATCTTTTTGTATATGCTGTAAAAATGCTTTTGTCTGGCCTTGACTGTACCCTGGATGTTGAATTCTGCTAATTTGGCTGAAAGATCCCTTTTGACCTTATCCATGAATGCATTCATCTCGCTCTTTCTCTGTGCGGTCGCATCCTTGATGTTGGCATAGATCTCGGGTTCTAAATAAAAAAGGCATAGATCTTCCAGACTCGATTTTATCCAGTTAATGCCCATCCTCCCAGCTAAGGGAGCATAGATGTCTAAGGTTTCGGTTGCTATGAGTCTCTGTTTTGCTTCTGGCTGGAAACCCAAGGTCCTCATATTATGAAGGCGATCGGCCAATTTGACGAGGATCACGCGGATATCAGAAGACATGGCAAGGATCATTTTCCTTACGTTCTCGGCCTGGCGCTGCTCACGATTCACAAAGTTCATTTTGCCTATTTTTGTGACGCCTTCCACAATATTGGCCGTTTCTTCGCCAAAAAGATCTTTTATTTCAGTTAACTCGGCATCGGTATCCTCGATAACATCATGCAGCAGGCCCGCGGCAATGCAGATCACATCCATTTTGAGTTGGGCAAGGATGTGGGCGGCTTCTAAGGGATGGGAAAGATAGGACTCTCCCGAAAGGCGGATCTGGCCCTGGTGAACCTTGGCCGAGTAAACATAAGCCTTTTCTATCAGTTCGATATCTGCTTTTGGATGGTAGCTGATGACCTTGGAGGTGATGTCATTTAGGCGAATCATTTAGAGAGTTACCAATTCAGTTTTATGCAAAAAGCACAAGAAATTTTTTACAATACCCTGAAAGCCAGAGGCGGAAAAAGATGAACGCCCAGGTAAGCGAAGACTCCGATCACGCCAAGGCGTGAAAAAACAAACATCAACTTTAGGCACTTTAGCTCACCTCAGGCATTTTAGGCACTTTTACGGGTTATCCGGGTTAGGGCTTCCACTTTCTCTTTTATAGAGGATGCTGCATTATTGATGGGCACGAAGAAACTCTCGGTTTCGGACCGCAGCTTAATTTCCACCTGACCATCCTTGATCCCCTTGACGCCCACTGTGACACGAATTGGTATGCCAAGCAGGTCTGCGTCGTTGAACTTGACACCCGCCCTTTCATCCCTGTCATCGAGGAGAGTGTCTATCTTAATATCTAAAAGCTCTGTGTAAATCTTTTCCGCTGTCTCTACTACCTCTGTTTTGTGCATCTGCAGTGGCAGTATTATAACCTCAAAAGGAGCGATCGGAGCTGGGAAGATGATGCCATCTTTGTCATGGTTTTGCTCTATGGCGGCTGCTACGGTTCTTCCAACTCCTATGCCATAACAGCCCATGATAATCGGCGTCTCTTTCCCCTGACTGTTCAGAAAGACCGCCTTAAGCGCCTGGCTGTACTTGGTGCCTAACTTGAATATGTGTCCCACCTCGATGCCCCTTCCAAATTCAATCTTTTTGCCGCATCTCGGGCAACTGTCCCGGGGAGTGATTATCCGCAGGTCACCGAAGAGGTCCACTTCAAAGTCCCGTTTCATATTCACATTTAGAAGGTGCAAATCCTTCCTGTTTCCCCCGGTAACGAAGTCCCGCATCCCTTTCAATGCGTTGTCAGCCACAATCTTTACATTCAGGCCCACCGGACCTGCAAAGCCCATAGGCGCTCCCGTAATTTCTTCAACCACGCGTTCAGGGGCCAATTCAACCGTTTGTGCTCCTAAGAGGCTCTTGAGTTTGGCCTCGTTTAGCTCATGATCGCCCCTTATCAGGACTGCTGTCTCTTCACCATCTACCACAAAGATAAGGGATTTGATGAGCTGGGAAGGTAAAACAGATAGAAAGGCGGTAACATCTTCCACTGTTTTTATGTCGGGGGTGTCCACCTCCAT
>DAOVUP010000219.1 GCA_030632525.1 Desulfobacteraceae bacterium
ACCTTTGAACCCGTGAACGGTTACGATGAAGACGGTCGAAATATTCAGCCCCACCAATGACACATTCAGGACTTTCCTGAAACTCACAAAGGTCAGGGGCATCAAGAAACATCGGATGGCCCTTCTTTCCGGCCGCAGGCAGACTGAAGAAGTCTTGAAGGAGTTCCCTGATAGCTGCGCAGGCGTGGTCTTTTCTGAAGATCAATCGCTACCTGCTGCGGCAGAAACCGGCAATATCCAATGTTATAGTCTCAGGCGGGATCTTTTTCGCCAACTCGATCTCTTTGGTACAGACCATCTTGTTCTGATTGTCAGGTTCGGGATCTTTCCACTATTTCCTGACGAAGAAGGGGCTCCTGGCTGCACGCTCTGTATTCCATTTCAAGATCCGTCCAATGTGGGATCGGTGATCAGGGCAGCCGCGGGATTAGGTGTATCAAGGGTAGTCCTCCTCAAAGAGGCAGCACATCCCTTCCACCCCAAATCGGTCCGGGTTGCAGGGAGCAATATATTCAGAGTGCCCATACTTGAAGGCCCCCCGTTGAAACAACTCGCAACATCCGGAACGCCACTGATTACGCTCTCGCCAAGAGGCGAAGACATTGGTGGATACCAATTTCCGTCAAATTTTTGTCTGGTTCCAGGACTTGAAGGCCCCGGAATACCAAAATCTTTAGAAGGGGCCACCGCACTCGCCATCCCCATGAAAAATGGAGTGGAATCCCTCAATGCGGCTATGGCAACAGGGATAGTGCTTTATTTGTGGCAGAGGGGATTGGGCTAAGAATTGAATATTGACAAACTCATAAAAGGCGGAAATCATCCGTTTTCTTCATTCTCGTGGAAATCCAGGAAAACCATCCCGCCGCGGGACTGGACGCCCGTAATCATTCCCACATAGAATAAATAAACGGCACGAGAAAAGTAGCAATCACAACTCTCGTGCCGCTTTCTGTTCTTAGGACGCTGTTCGAACTACTCTTCGGGACTACGCAGGGGATCATGCTCGCTTTTCAGCTTGCTGACCTCAACTTCTTCAGGTATCCCCCACCAACCCTGTTCTTCGGATTTCTTCCCGGTCTCGATTGTGGGATTCTTATAGCCGAACCAACTGTATCCGAGATGACCCCAGCTCTTATACATGGTACTATGCTCCCAGTACCCGGATTCCTTAGCTGCAGCGCCACAACCGGCCAAAAAGAGTCCAATCAAAAGCAAAATCCCTATTTTTTTCATCTTTTCTACCTCCTTAATCGATTTTTCCGCTCCGGGCGGATTTAACAAAAATTCCCCAATACATTTATTCCAGATAATTTGAGAGTAAACTAAAGTTTGAGCAGACAAGAATTTTAGGCACTTTAGCTCACTTTAGGCTCTTCAAACTGTTTTAAGCCCTAAAATCTAACGGTCAAGGCTAAACCTGCTGGCCCCTTCTTCGAAGAGAGCAGATGGAGATCAAGCCGGTCTCTAAGCCCTTTTCGAAAATCGTCCCGCACCTTCCTGTTCCACTTGTGGGTCACATTCACAGCGCTGTAAATATTTCCTGCATACCATCCTACTTCAAAAAACGCCAGGATGCCACCCAAAACATTGTGTCCCTGATTAAACGATTCTATTGTAGCCCAAATAAAAAGCCCATTCAAGAGAAATGCGACGATGGCGTCTTTGTATCTCGACACATAAGCGTGCCCCAGACCGGGGATAATACCCGCCATGATACCAGCATATACCGGGTCTTTGTATGGGAGCAGTTCCCCTTTGAGGCTTTCTGCGGAAAGAGATTTAGCGCTATGGTAAAGCAGGCTATCCCGTTTCACCTTTTTGAAATCTTCAGATGCCTCCCGCCATCTGCTCTCCTGCATCCTTGTCCATCCAAGCCGGTAACGGGCAGCATTTTCCAACTGCCTGTAGGGATATCGCTCCAATACCTGCCCAAAGTAGTATCTCGCCTCGTCTGATGCTCCCTGCTCATAGTAGGACTCACCGATCAAAAAAAGTGCTTTTCCGGCAAAGAGGCTGTCAGGGTCATCCCCGACAGTCCGCAAAAAAACCTTCCTCGCATCTTTATATCGGCCATCCTTGAGATAACAGACACCGATCAAATGACGAGCCTGCGAGACTCGCCTATCTTTCGGGAAAAAATATATAAATCGCTCGAACTCGTTGATTGCGCGGCTATATTCACCCTTTTTCATATAGGTTTGCGCGAAATCAAACTGCTCATCACTATCGATTATTAACTGCCCGGGGAGAGCAGAAGATACACACACTAAAAGGATACCCAAGCCTGCGATCACGCAAGATAAGGCCTTACTCCTGATCTTGCCCATCTTTAGAATACCACCAGAAATCATTATTTTCAACCGGATCAAAGATCTTGAGCCGCCCATTACCCCTCACAAGGGGAGAAGAATCCCCTTCGTTTCCTTCGTGAATCAGACGATCAACGGTCATGGCCCACCCCACAAAAAAACCGTGCTTCTTAAAGGCCTGGGCGCTGTAGGATGAACAAGTGGGACTGCTCGGACACCTGTCTCCGTCCACCGCTGAAATGTGTTCTGAAAAGAATGAGGCGAACCAGGTGCCGATGTTAAAGTCAGATTCAGTCTTGTCGGCCGGATTATCCGTTTTGATCTCATCCATTCCGGTTCCGAAGTTCTCACCGCATAAACCGTAGTTTAGATTCGGAAGACTGCTGAATAGGGCAAGAAAGAGAATAACTTTGCCTAACAGGGATAAGAGGGAAGATGGAAAATTGAATAAAGACCTCCTCAACGACTCAACCTCTAAACGATTTGACGATCTCTGGAATAGGCATATAGACTATATGATAAAGCGCTCCCAATCTTGAGGCAACGATTAACTTGTTTCGATTGCCCCGTTCCGTAAACCCCGAGTCTAACTCGTGTCCGAACGAAAACTAGGATTTTTTGTTCAGATCAAGGAAGACGAAGATTTTAACCGCAGGAATACATTGAGTATTTCGAGGATTAAAATTTGAGTCTGACGCAGATATGGGCGAAAAAGACAGTTTTCGCCCAGACACGAACTCAACATAGTTGTAAATCGACTTAATTCAACACTAATGACCTGTTGCAAATAAGTCAAGATGTTCACGACAACTTATAACTTATGGATTATTTCTTGACCTTACATGATTTTCCCTATATTCTTATCTCTTGTTATAATTTGGAAATTTGTGTAACCTGGATAAGCTTGAAGCGAATTTCGAGTTTCAAGCAGCTATCGCTGTATAAAGGACAAAAAAGGTATAATGCCAAATCCCGCCTTGGGCGGGGCTTAACCACTCAATCCTGCCTTAAGCGGGACCCGGCCACTTAACAAGGTCGGTAATTACAAGGAGAAACTAAATGGCCTGGGACTGGGATAAACTGCAACAGCAGAAAAAGAGGGTGTCAGGCGGCGCCTCCGGCGCCCCGCCCTCCATGGAGGAGGTCTTTGAAAAGATCAAGGGTGTAAGGAAGAAATTCCCCGGCGGGACGTGGCTCATTATCGTCGTGGTTATCCTCCTTTTCTTTGGCTCAAGCTGTTTTTATACCGTGGCAGTTGATGAGGTAGGAGTTATCCAGAGATTTGGAAAATACGTAAGGACCACACAACCGGGGTTAAATTTCAAACTGCCGCGAGGGATAGAAAAGCTAACCAAGGTAAAGGTCAAATATGTGTTTAAGGAGGAATTCGGGTTCCGGACCCTCAAGGCCGGTGTGCGGACACGCTATGCATCAAGCTCCTCATACATAAACGAGTCCCTTATGTTA
>DAOVUP010000261.1 GCA_030632525.1 Desulfobacteraceae bacterium
AGCCGCATATCATCACCATATCCCTTGCATCCTATCACCCGGTCAAGCCTACCCCTGTCCGGGTTATAGAAGAGAGGCCTTCCAAGAAACCCCTTGAAAAGAAGCAGGATACTGTTATCAGACCTCTGCCCGAGAAAAAAACGCCCGAGAAAAAAACACCTGAGAAACCTCCCAAGACCTTGTCGGCCAAAAAAGATGAAGTGAAAATAAATAAGAAGATCAAGCCGCCTCAAAAAAAGAAAACAAAGCCCCACATAAGACCCAAGACTCCACGGAAGACGGTTGTGGCATCGGTGACCCCTGAGAAGAAAAAGGCCACTGTCACGCCCCCGCAACCGGACCATGCTTTAAACCCGGCAAAGACCTATCCAGCTATCCCCATTGAAGAGGCGGTTCATCCCGAAGAGTACCAAATGCCCTTTCCTGATATTCCGGAAGAGAATGCCATTGAGACCGAAACGAAAATCGCCTCGATTCCACCCGTAAAGCAGGTCCGTGAAGCAAGACCTGCCTATAAAGACAACCCTCGTCCGCAATATCCCAAACGTGCCAGGAGAAGGGGATACGAGGGGACTGTAGTCTTAGAGGTGCTGGTCGATGGAAACGGCAGAGTCAAGGAGTTGCGGATACTTACGTCCAGCGGACACTCTGTTTTAGACAAGGCGGCCTTAAAGTCGGTAAACGGGTGGCTCTTTGAACCGGGTATGGTGGGGGATGAAAAGGTGGATATGTGGGTCAGGGTTCCTGTCCGGTTTGAGTTGAGAGGAGGTTAGTCGTATGATACCCGCCTTTCTGCCTTGACATTCATTTTGTGGCTGTGGCAGTTTAATTGAGGTGCCTAAAGTGAACTAAAATGCCTAAAGTTTGATGAATTCGTAAAAAGTCACTCACCTGTTTTTGTCATTCCCGCGAACGCCGGAATCCAGGGAAATCAACCCGCCGCAGCGGGACTGGACTCCCTCTTTCGCGGGAATGACGGTCTTGGAGACTTTTTGCGAGACCTTCAACATTAATTTATCCTGTTATCCTGTCAAAAATATGGAATGTTAATGCTGCCAGACTATCACATACATACCGCCCTTTGTAAGCATGCCACAGGTGATGTGGCTGAATATAGATCAGAGGCAAAGAAACAGGGGATACCTGGAATTTGCTTTTCTGATCACGCCCCCAACCCCGACGGGTACTATCTGGCCCACCGGATGGAACTGGACCAGTTTCCCGCCTACAAGGAGATGATTGAAAACCTCCAGGATGGCAAAACCCCGGAGGTCCTGCTGGGTATGGAAATCGAATATTATAAAGGGTGTGAGCGGTTCCTCCGGGAATGGCTCCCTGCTCAGAAATTTGACTTTGTGATCGGATCGGTGCATTTTATTGAGGACTGGGGCTTTGATCATCCTGAACAGCGACATGTCTGGGATTCAGCTGACATAACAGTTACATGGCGAGAGTATTTCAACGTTCTGTTAAAGTTTGTAGAGTCGGGTCTATTTGATACTGTAGGGCATATTGATCTGCCCAAAAAATTTGGGCACCGTCCCAAGGATAAGGATCTGAAGGAGATGGCTGCGCCTGTGCTTGACCGTATTGCCAGGGCTGAGATGGGAATTGAACTGAATACATCCGGTCTTCGCAAACCTGTTGGAGAAATCTATCCTTCGCCGCTTATTCTTGTCATGGCACGGGAAAGAGAAATCCCCATATGCTTCGGATCTGATGCTCACTGTCCCGATGATGTTGGGGACAGGTTTACGTTAGCCCTTGATTTGGCCCGGGAGGCGGGTTATACTAAATACTTCAAGATCAGGCAGCGGAGGAAAGAGTTGGTTCCTCTTCCGGAGTCAATATAGGGTGGGGCATATAGGCCCTCCAAACTTTAGGCACTTCAAACCTATTGTACTTTAGGTACTTTTTTAAATGGATCAGGAAGAATATAACAGAAAATACGTTAACCTGAGGGTCCTCAAGAGCATTCAGGAATATTTGAAGACAGAAAGCGACTCACCTACTGCTGTCTATCCCATAAAAGTACCTCAAGATCTGCTCTATCAGGTCTTAAAGATACAGGGTCCTGACAACGCGGATAAACTTATCCACCAAATCTTCAGGTTAGGACTCGAAATCTGGAGTGATGATTTCTTCAACGAAACGTTCGGATCTCAACAGAACCTGGAGCGATTCATTGAGATGGTGAAGAAGAGAAATAAGGGAGAAGGTGGATGAATTTGTTCAATTTCCTGCCACTCAAACGACCAATCACTCGGCTGCCTTGCCAGGAGTATCTAACATCCAAATAGATAAAGCCGTCAGCTGAAGGGCGCGTCAAATATATGTCTCAGGAGAAAGAAACAGTCTATTTAGTTGATGGCAGTTCTTATATTTACCGTGCCTACCATGCCATAAGGGGCCTTGCCAATTCCAAGGGTTTTCCCACAAACGCCATTCTTGGTTTCACCAAGATGGTAATGAAACTCCTTGCCGATAAAGAGCCAAGATACCTTGCCATTGTCTTTGATAGCAAAGGTCCCACCTTCAGGCATGAGATCTATGAAGATTACAAGGCAAACCGACCCCCTATGCCGGAAGATATGGCAGTGCAACTCCCTGTCCTGAAAGAAGTGGTTAAGCATTTAGGGCTTAAGATGTTCGAACTGGGAGGGTACGAGGCAGACGATATCATCGGGACCTGGGCCAGGATTTGTGAAGGGAAGGGTTTTGATGTGGTTATGGTGACAGGTGACAAGGATTTCAGGCAGGTGATCACGCCGGATGTGGCCATGTGGGACACAATGAAAGATAAGGTTACGGATTATTCAACGTTGAAAGAGACCTATGGGTTAGAACCTGAAAAATTCATTGATGTCATGGGGCTTTCAGGCGATACCTCGGACAATATTCCCGGTGTCCCGGGTGTGGGAGAGAAGACTGCAATCGGACTGATCCAGGAGTTTGGTTCCTTTGAATATGTTTTTGATCGAGTGGAAGAGATAAAGAGAAAGAAACTCAAGGAGAACCTGAAAACGTTTCGTGACGAGGCTTTTTTGAGTAGAAAGCTTGTTACTATTGATCGA
>DAOVUP010000182.1 GCA_030632525.1 Desulfobacteraceae bacterium
AACAATGTCCGACAGGGTGTTGATTCCGGTTTCCGCTATGGTGGTGACGAATTTGCTGTCGTGTTAATAGATGCGGATGAGGTTGTTGCCGAAATGATGGCATCTCGGATTGAAAAAGGGATTGAGGAAGAATGCGGTATTACGGCAAGCACGGGCAGTGTTATTTTTACTGATAATCTGACCGCAGAAATGTTGGTTGAAAAGGCGGATCGACGGCTATATGGGTCGAAAGATCAGAGAAACAACGTGAAGGGGCCACGGAAGGTTGCTGCAATTTGAGCTAATAAAGGTCTCAGGGTGAAGGCTTGAGATATAAATAGAGTCTGATAAGATATATTATGTAAACTTACGCCTATGAATGTGGAAAATGGTGTTTCACAGGGAAAATCAGAGAATCACGAGCCCTTTTGAAAATATGCGTTGACATATTGTCTTAAGATTTGATAAATAATTTTATTCAAGAGTTAATATCCTTGTTTTCAATCAGAATTTCTAAATTTAGAATCAATTCTCACATGGAGGTTGTATCGAATGGGTAGTGTTGTCAAGAAGAGGCGGAAAAAAATTACAAAGCATAAATACCGAAAACTTCGCAAAAAGATGCGTCATAAAAACAAATAGCGTCACCACCCCCTTTAGCCGGTACAAAAAAAGGCAGTCCCAATAGGAACTGCCTTTTTTTTTATCCGTTCACAGGATACCTTATTTGCTGTAATCGTACCAGCCTCCCCCAGTCTTTCTTCCTAATTTATTCGCCCGAATCATGGTCTTAAGCAGGTTTGGAGAAACCCATTTGGATTCCTTATTTAACTCCTTATAAAAATATTCAGAAACAAAGTAGGCAATATCAATGCCGGTCAGATCCATCAGCTCAAAGGGACCCATGGGATAATTGAGACCGTTCTTGACTGCAATATCCACATCCTCAATGCTTGCAACCCCCTCTTCGACAATCTTAATTGCCTCTAACATGTGGGGAATCATAATCCTGTTGACGATAAAGCCGGGTGAGTCCTTCTTTACCTCCACCGCGATTTTACCCATTTTCTCAGCAAGTTCGGTTGTAATCTTAACTGTCTCATCATCAGTTGAATATCCCCTGATTATCTCCACCAGTCGCATAATAGGTGCGGGATTAAAAAAGTGCATACCACAGACTTTTTCCGGGCGTTTTGTGGCCGCTGCGATCTCTGTCAAAGACATTGAAGATGTATTGGTGGCCAAAATCACCTCAGGCGCACAGAGTTCATCGAGTTCCTTGAAAACACTCTTTTTTAGTTCGAGATCCTCAATAACGGCCTCCACTACGAAATCGACATCTTTTAAAAGACCCATATCGGTTGTCCCTTTGATCCTCCCAAATATCGCCTCTTTCTCCCCGGCCTCGATCTTTCCCTTTTCAACGCTCTTTGAAAGAAACCGGTCAATACTGCTTAATCCCCGGTCTACAAAATCATCCTTGATATCTCTCATAACAACTTCGCAGCCGATCTGGGCCGCCATCTGTGCAATGCCGTTACCCATGGCTCCTGCGCCAACTACACCAACTTTCTTGATCTCCATAATATCTCCTTTAAATTGCCATTTTCATCATGTTTTTGTTATTTGTTTCTTGGTGTTTAATGTAGAATATATGCCGAAATACCAGCTATTACCCCGCCTTGTGGGGCTAAACATTAAACATAAAACTGTCGTAAAAGGCCTATTTTTTTGATTTCTTACGAAACTATTTACAGAGCCCGCAGAGAGCGCAGAGGTAATATATTGACATTATGTCTTTTTGCCTTGGCGTTCTTTGCGACTTTGCGCGAGATAAGAGTCTATTTACGAGACTATCAACGATTGACTCACACCGATTCCACGCTTGTTACTTCGGGGACGTTCTGTTTCAAGATCTTTTCAATTCCCATTTTGAGCGTCATTTGTGACATGGGGCATCCCCCGCAAGCACCCATCAGTTTCACTTTGACCAGCCCATTTTCATCCACATCAACAAGCTTGACATCCCCTCCATCAGCCTGGAGTGAAGGCCTCACCTTTTGAAGGGCATTCTCGACGTTTTCCTTAATTGTCATAGTTTTCTCTCCTCTTTGTTATGTATTTCTATTCAATTTTTACAGGCGTGCATAAGCTTAATCTTAATTTTTTAGCACATATTTCGGGGGATTGCTACCCAAAAAAGTTCCGTACACGCTCATCTAAATAATTGCGGAGGCCCTCGGATGTTTCAGGTCTCCACCCCATACTTTCCTGCCAAACTTCATTCGACTCCATGCAGAGATAAAGACCCAAATCCGGATGCCATTGATGGAGCAACTCCTTCAAAAAGGCATAAAGCTCCATGCGTATCGGTTTGAAATAGCGCATCTTTCCGTCCAGACCCAAAACAAACTCCCCATCTAAGACAGATGTCTCCGGATGCCGTCGTCTTATAATTGGTTTGAGCGCCGGCATAAATCTGAACGATCCTAAGCTCATCCAGATAATGCCTTCAGGCTCAATATATCTGTCCATAAGATCTACGGTCTTTCTGTATTCATCCATCCAGTCTCTGTGCTGTATAAGGGGATCAAAATGAAATCCTATGGTAAACCCTTCTGACTGGCACTCGCGCGCACATTCAAGTCTCCGGGTCAAACTCGCTGCCCCGTGTTCTTCCCGGCGAGATATAAAAGGACTGTTGAGGGACCACGAAACGATTATCCTATCCCTGTATTTTGACCCAAGAAGGCCCGCGGTATTTGCCGTCTTGGTCTTAAGCTCCAGTACCGCATTTTTTCTTTTTGAGAACCCTTTAAGGATCATTTCGCTCCATCTGGTAATCGGATCAAGGGCAAGGCTGTCAGTGAATTCTCCTGTGCCCACTCTGAAGATTTTGTCAGGTTCGCTATCTATGGCCTCAAAGACCTGGCCAAGCTGTTCTTCCAAATTAACATGAACCCTCAGATTGGGTCGGTTAAAATATGCCTGAAGGATACAGTAGCTGCAATCCAGAGGGCAGTTTGTTCCCACGTTTAGGATCTGGTAGCCGCAACAGATATACTCCTTGGTCCCTGGACATGGTTTAAGAAATTCCCCCTGATAGGATACGAGATGCATTGTATTCTTTCCCATATCCATTTTCATTTCGTCTGAGACGCAGGGAGCTTCCTCAGAGCCGTCATCCTTTTCCGTCCTGACAGGTATATCTCTTAATTGCAACAGAATTGATTTTGTGGACTTGTATTCCTGGACCCCTTTGTCCAAGATTATTTTGTCTATTTTTGTTGACATCAGATATTTATAATCCCTAACCTGGATAAACTGGAGAAGAAAAGGTCTCGCGCAAAGACGCTAAGATTTTTAGCAAATTTATCTGTTTGTTCTTCTTTGCGAGTTTTGCGGCTTTGCGTGAGGGAATTGTTATCTCTTCTTTTTCCAAGGATCTCTTAAGCTGTCGATATCCTCCCTCATAAAATTCTCCAGCTTCCCCCTTAATGATGGACCATCTTTAAAAAGGACCTCGAGGCGATAATAAGGGGACTCAAAAGAGGGGGAATGATCGATCCTGACCATTTCCCCGAGATTCAACCTGGAAACCATTTTTTTGAATTCTCTTTCCGCCTTTGATACTGAAGGGTAACGTTTCATCCTGAGATAACGGATCAGCGCCCTCCCCTTTTGGGGATTGTTCATACGGGTATCTGAATTTATCCTTTTTATTGATTGATCGTCTAAGAAATCAGGAATAGATCTACCCTCAACATGCGATAAATCAATTGTATAATCAATTAATTGTCGCTGCTGGTTAACAGTTAACTTCATATTTGATATGAGATCAATAATAGATGATCTTGAGATCGAATCAATGTCGAGGAGCATGATTGCATTCCTGAATGATAGTTGTCCGTGCGCAATAGATTCCTTGGCCTGTACCTCCATCTCCTCCTCAATCTTCAGGTAGGAAGCAAGGGTGGCCTTATTGGATGGAAGACCGAGCAGCGGCATATAGTGGTCCACGATTTCCAGGGTTTTGACCCAGGGAATGAGACGGACAAGAACCATCCCTTTCTCCACATCATTAAGTTTTCTTATAGCAAGATTGTCATGGAGATTCAGAAGGAGGCATTCAACCTGCAGGATATTATCCCCTGACAAGATCCGACATCCTGCGCTATCGGTGTGCAACGATTTCAACGCCTTTATCCTGCGATATCCGGTAATAATCGTGATGCTTCCCTGGTTGTCCCTTTTCAATAACGGTGGGTTAATCAGGCCAACTCTTTCGATAGACTGAATCAGGGGGTTGAGATCGAATCCAAAACTCATGCAGCATGGACCGGGAGAATCATCAATATTCCTCAAAGGTACTGACTGGGGTATAAGCTCTGTAATGTTATTAATTTCCTTTTTCATCTCTTTCTCTCACGCGATAACATCCCCATGATCGAAGCGATTTCGGTGCAGCCCAATGCACGGGCAGCGCCAAAGTATA
>DAOVUP010000148.1 GCA_030632525.1 Desulfobacteraceae bacterium
AAATCATTAATTTCTGCGCTCCCTTTGTAAATGCCATAATGGCCTTCACACAATATATCGGCATTAAGAGAGATGAGGAGATCTAAGGATCGCAAATAATCTTCCCGGTTCGAAAGAAGACTTGGGTCTAAAGGGCCATGGACATCCTGAGCAAAAAGGACCCTGAGTCCCCCTGATTCCGTCAAATATGCCAGCGAACCCGGGGAATGGCCGGGAATATGAATCGCCTCCACTATCCTGTTTCCTAATAATATCTCTTCGCGTGGGAGAGCCAACCTCCGGTCAATCAATAAAGGTTCCATCTTCTCGCCATACCATTTTGAAGCAGTAACCTCATCATCCCCCTCCTCTAAATATCGGGCATCCAATTCATGGGCGATTATCTGGCACCGGGTCGCCTGGCTCAGGTCCTGGGCGCCGCCGGTGTGATCGTAATGACAATGGGTAATGAGGAGGTATTCGATCTCTTGCGGATCAACCCCGCATGCCCTGATATTTTTTATAACCCGGTCATGGGAACGGCCGCACCCGGAATCCACAAGGACTGCATGACCCGTGAAATTGATCAAATAGATGGCCGCATCCTCGGGTGATGTCAGACCCCCGCCACCTACCTGGTATATCTCGTCGGTGATTTTCATCGCTTAGCTCAAAAAATATGCCTCGTGTTTTTAGGGCAGTTTGTTCGCGCAATGGAAATACACTCTTGACAGCGGAGTCCTCTTTTGTCAAGAATATATGTAAATTATCATTGACCGGCAACCGGAATCTTCAGACCAGCAATCCCGGTGTTAATCTGATAGGAGGATCTTGTTTTTGGAAAAGCTGAGACAGGTAAGAAGTTCAGACGAAGAGGATAATATCGGGACCCAGACTTACGATGTTTCGATCTTAAAAGACCTTTACACCCTTTCAGAAACAGAGGTGATGGATAGGATCTTAGAGCACCCTGATCCTCCGGGATTGATTAAAGCACTACCCAGTGAAGATTTTTTCTGGTTGGTAAAAAGGATGGGAGAGGACTCCATGCAACTGTTGAAACTTGCCTCCCTGAGACAGTGGCAATATCTCCTGGATCTGGAACTATGGGAAAAGGATCGCCTTGATATGACGCACTCCTTCCTGTGGCTTCAAAGGTTACAAAGATCGGATCCCGAGCGTCTTGCCAAGTGGTTATTCACTGATGGCCAGACCCTGGCCTATCTTTATCTCTTCAGGAATGTGCATGTGGAATTAAGGGATGAAGATGAAGCCTGCGACCTTGAGAAAGGGTTCATTACCCTTGATGGGCTTTTCTATATCAAGGTCCTTAAAGAAGAGCAGACAGAGACGGTGGAGGGAATTATAAGAACAATGGCCGGTGAAGATCTTCTCAAATTCCACTCCCTCCTCACGGGTCTGGCCGGTGTGCTTCCCGCAGATTTAGAGGAGGATATGTACAGGTTAAGAAACGTCCGCATAGCAGAGCATGGCTTTCTTCCTCGAGAGGAAGCCCTGATGGTTTACGCCCCCCTGGATCCAAAAGCCATAGGAAAAAAAAATTCGCCGGAGATGTTTAATCCAGTTCTTGACGAGAATTTCGTCGACCTGGCGCCTTATACACCATTCCATTTCTCTAAAAGTCAAAATCTGTTGACAAAGAGCGCTTCAAGAATAACCGATGGTCGTCTTTTGGACAGGATACGCCTTGAATTCGCCGGGCTCTGCAATCAGATCCTTTCTGCTGATGGGCTCGTGATCGATGACATAGACGTCCTGAAAAAGACAGGTCAGAAGGCTGCAGGGTATCTTAATCTGACCCTTGAAGAGATGTGCGGCAAAGATATCGGGGCTGCAGAAGAACTCTTGAGAAATAACAGCCTAATATCTCTGTTCCGGATGGGCTTTGGTCTGGCCCAAAAACTAAAATGGGAGGCGGAACGCTGGCTAAAGAAGAGCTGGTTTGACCATAATAACATGGGTTACGGTTTTTGGGGCGATGAATGGGGGAATACGCTTGAAGGTCTTATGAAGAAGAGGCCTAAATATTATTGCGGGCCGGAAAGAGAGGGAGAGTACAGGGACTTTGAACAGGCCTCTGACCTGACAGCCGCTGGTAAAATCCTCCATGGTCTGATTGAACTTGACAAGATGTTGGCCCAATTGACAATAACCTTCCCTCTCAATAAAAAAGAAGTTCACACCCATAATTGGACGATCCATTCCCTTCTTTTCACTCTATGGGCCCGGCAGATGTTGGAACTGACACCCTCTTTTGAGGCTATTACCCTGAAACAGGCAAGACAGTTCTTTGATCTTCTCAGGGAAAGGGATGAAAAGCCGCCCTATCAGATGTTAGGGTTTGAAGAGATCTTTGTGAAGGATTTTATGGTCTATGCCTCCGGGTTTGTGCCCGAGGATGGGGCGAGCCTCAAAGATATGCTGTCCTTGATCTGGCAGGAGTTCTGTAAGGAGTATGATTGGGTGGATGTTGATGCCCTGGACCCGAGATTCAGTAAATATATTCTAATTAGATCTACCTCAAGTTTCTCATCCCATCATTGATGAACTCGTAAAAAGTCAGAAAGCACCCGTTATTGTCATTCCCGTGAAAACGGGAATCCAGAAAAATCAACTGCTCATGGACTCCCGCTTTCGCGGGAGTGACGGCCTTGGAGACTTTTTACGAGACCATCAAAATCATGAGTAAGAAAACAACCTTATGTCCGGACCTCCTGCAACATAAATACCACGTATGAGATAGCAAAGCAGATAAATGTGATTGCAATAAGTGCGATAATATGCGGGAAAACAATAACTATGCTCTGCCCTAAGGGGAGGGGATTCTGAAAACGGGCCGAAAGAAGTTCCTCCATGGGCCCCATTAGGATTAGGGAGCGGGTAGTTTTCCTCATGGGATCAATAATAGTCGCGGTGGCGTTTGAGTAAAGAATCATGGGAGAGGAAAGCGACACCATCTCTTTGATACGCTCATGTTTCAGCACGACTTCGGGCTGCACCTCATTTTTCCTGTCGATCGGGGCGACGGTGTTGGCCACTACCTCGGCCCCCAAGGATATGAAAAAGGAGAGAAAGATCCAGAGCGCCACCGAGGCTAAGGAGGATGTGGCGATGCTCTTGAACAGGATAGAGAAGAGGATGGAAAGCCCGAGCCAGAATGAGATGTAGAATATGCTGATGATGAGGAAAATAAAGAGCCGCCATATCTCTTCGATTCCTGGAACAACACCCACAAACGCCAGGCCAAAGCCTGATATGACTAAGACGATCGCAACAAGCATAACAGCAATGGTCATCACGCCTGCTAAGAATTTGCCGTTGATAACCGCATCACGATAGATAGGTTGCGATCACACCTTTATCAGAGGCCCCTGTGTCCTTTCGCGTTTTATTGCATCAAAGCCTAAAATCAGGCCGATAAGGGGGCCGAAAAATGCCACGAACTGGACCATGGAAAACATTGCTCCGGGCGTACTGAAGAGCATGAGAAAGGGAAATTTGGTGGAGGCCAATCCTTCTAAGTTATCTCTCATGTGGACTGCGGCCATGTAGCTCGTGATGAAGCTGACCATGGCTATCAGGGCAAAGAGTATCACAAACCTGTAACTGCTTAAATGGTCCTGAAGCTCTTTTTTGAATACAGCATAAAGGCCTTGCATATCATACCTCCTGGAAGTACTTCATATAGATCTCTTCCAAGGAATATTCCCTTTCACCCACCCCGAATTTCTCCTCAGCTAAGGAGTCAATGGACCCCTCGGCTATCAGGCTGCCGTCTATCATAATCCCTACGCGGTGGGACATCTTCTGCACCTGGTGAAGGTTATGGGAGGAGAGCAGCACCGTGATTCTTTTTTCCTTATTTAATGACTGGATCAGATTTATCAACTGGATCGCCCCTTCGGGATCAAGTCCGAGGGTAGGCTCGTCAAGGAAGAGGACTTTCGGGTCCTTGAGGAGCACCTCTGCAACGCCTAATCGTTGTTTCATCCCCCGCGAGAATGCGGCCGTTTTCTTTCCTGCCTGGTCTTTGAGCCCCACCAGATCTAATAAGTCATCAATTTTCTCTCGTGCCTCGACATTTTTAAAGCCGTTAAGAGCCGCCACATATTCAAGGCTTTGCACTGCATCCATATCTCCATAAAAACCCACATTCTCAGGGAGATACCCCACATGGCGTTTGACCTCCTTAGCCATCCTCAGGGGGTCCAGTCCACATACGGTTGCATGGCCTTTTGAGGGGCGACTCAAACCTAAGAGCATCAACAATGTTGTTGTCTTTCCAGCACCGTTCGGTCCCAAAAACCCGAAGATTTCTCCTTCTTTTACCTTGAGGTTGAGACCATTCACTGCCGTCTGGCGCCCATATCTCTTGGTGAGGTTTGTGGTCTCAATAATTATGCCGGATCCCATCTTAACGCCTGCCTAACCGTGTGAAAAGGAATACCAATCCTGCCATCACAAAAACGATAAGACCGATCCCTATCCACCCCCATGCAGCCGAAGCAGTAACACCTACCCTCATCTCGATGGTCTTATCCGCCTTGGGGGGGGTTCCGGACTCCACACGGAGACCAACTGAATAGTCCCCCACCAACGCCTGGTCAGCCGGGGTAATGGAGACCTCAACCTGTTTCAAATCTTGAGGCGCAAGCATTTCAATGGTAGCGGGATTAAACTTCACCTTCCAGTTTTCAGGTTGAAATGAGAGGAACTTAACATCCACAAGAGGAGCGGAGCCGTTGTTCTTTACATAAAATGAAAGATTGGCCTGCTCGCCTCTTACGGCGCTTAGGGAAAGGAGCCCGTTTGCAGTGCCTGCCTCTAATTTGAATGTCCCCGTCAGAATAACGGTGAGCGCAACCTGACCCTCAGCCTTAGGTGAACTGATCTTGACCAGAATGGGATATTGACCCGGGTTTGCCCAGGGGTTAGGCTTGACTTCCACTGCCATGGTCTGACTCTGGCCCGCCTTTAATCTCAGACTGGATATAAATTTATCCTCATAGGCCGGTTTGAAGTTGACTTCCCAGTTCTCAGGCCCTTTGACAGCCAGATTAAAGATTCCATCCTTATCTGATTTGCTTTCAACCACAAGAAACAGCTCGTATTTGGCGTCTGTGGGGCCTGTCAATACCGGGTATGACGTAACGATGTTAACGCCTTCCGGCTTTTTC
>DAOVUP010000054.1 GCA_030632525.1 Desulfobacteraceae bacterium
CCTATGAATCTGTCGAAAAACCCTAAAACATGCAATTTCTCCCTCCTTTTCGGCTTGCAAGTGGCCGGTTTTTAACAGAACTTGAATAGCAAAATTCGGTCATTTCGACTTTTTCGACAGATTCTATATCAGTCTTGCATAATGGTGGCCGATGTGCGATGCTACCATATGCAAGAAGCTTGGAATTTTGTCATACTTAGGGCTCGCGCAAAAATAACTTCACATTTTCCCATCCCATCTTCAGGTCATCTCTGGCTGCGCCTCAACCGCAAAATCCTCGAAATAGTACAACTATTTCTGTGGTTTTGCTCAATCGGCACAGCCAGGTAAGCGAGCTCGCGAAACTCCGAATCTAACCTAAATCTGGGCGCCAATTCTGGGAACTTATTTTTGCGCAAACCCTTAGCGCCTGAACAAAAACCATGTTCAGACACAATTTTGATTTTTGATTTTTATTCTTGGATTAATGGAATTAATTCCAACTCAGTAAACCCCCATGATTGATGTTGCGTTCATTTTCATTTCGGGGTTTTCGTTCAGACAATAGATGGACTCTGTTTTCTTTAAATCGTCTAAGAAGGGGGAAATGTGATGTCTAAGGTAACCGACTTGTTGGGCTCTCAATATCCAATAATCCAGGGTGCTATGGGTGTTATCTGCAACCCGGAACTGGTTGCTGCGGTGTCCGAAGCCGGGGGATTCGGCCTTTTGGCCACAGCTTTTGCGGAAGACGTGGAGGCAGTCAGAGAGCAGGCAAAGGTCACAAAAAAGCTTACAAACAAGCCCTCTGGCGCAAATCTTTTTATGATGAATCCCTTGACTGAGAATTTTGCGAAGGTCCTGGCTGAAGAGGGTATAAGAACGGTGACTGTATCCGGAGGGTCCCCTAAGGCGTTGATCCCGTTGTTGCGCGACTTGGGCCTAAAGGTTATTGTTGTTGTGCCCACGGTGGAGGTAGCCAAAGGCGCCGAGGGTTTGGGTGCTGATGCTGTGGTTGCAGAAGGTTCGGAATCGGGTGGGGTACAGGGTTTCAAAGGCGTATCCACCATGGTCCTTGTCCCAGCAGTGGTTGACGAAGTCAATATTCCTGTGATTGCAGCAGGGGGTATCAGTGACTCCTGCGGGTACAAGGCCGCCCTTGCCCTGGGAGCGGAAGGGGTCCAGATTGGGACTCGTTTCATTGCCACAAAGGAATGTATAGCGCATGCCGTCTATAAAAATACCATCGTTGCTGCCGCGGATACCGGCACAGGACTTGTCAATATGCTCCGATTCCAGATCAGGGCCTTGCGAACCACCTTAGTTGAGAGATTGCTCAAGGGTCAGGAGTCCTCCATGCCTGACTTTACCTGGCAGGCTATGGAAGACTCGTGGATCAAAGGAGACTTGGAAGCCGGTGTATTGCCTGCCGGACAGGTCGCTGGCCGGATTTCCACTATTTTATCGGTAAGGGAGATCATCAAAGAGATAGTTGCTTAGGAAAAACCGACCGAAAGTTTCATCTACGCTGAAGTTAAGAACAACCGAATAACAATCGCGTCTCCGATGCCATGAACATCAAACCGATTATCCTCAAAAGCATTTTGGACAGTCTCCCCGTGGGCCTTATGGTGATCGATCCTGAGGGAGAGGTCATCAATATCAACCGGGCGGCATCGGAGATCTTAGGCTATTCTCTCGACGCTTTTGAGGGAAAAGGGTGGGGAGACCTCTTTTTTGACGGTGAAAAGAACATTGATTTCAACCAGATTATCATTGATATCATACAGGAGAGGAAGGTCAATTTACAGCGGAGCGTAAGCTATGTCAGATCCGACGGGAAAATCCTTCAGCTCTCCATCACCGGTTCTTTTCTGAGAGAAGATGAAGAGATCGCCGGTATTGTAGTACTAATAAATGATGTTACCGAACTTCATAAGGCGCACAGACACGAAAAAATCGTTTTAGAGGAAAAAGGCGCTCTCCAGCGCGAAAGGGCAGAAAGTATAAAGAATCTGGCCGAGGCCGTGGCCCATCAGATACGTAATCCGGTTACGTCAATCGGCGGCTTTTCAATGCGGATGCTCAATAAACTGGATCAAGACGACCCGAACAGGGTGTATCTGGAGACTATCCTTGCCGGGACTAAAAGACTTGAAGATGTGGTAACGGCCGTGGGCCATTACACAAAACTGCTGCAAATAAAGCCGACAAGGGCTTCTATCTCTAAGGTGCTGGAGAAGGCACAGGCAGGTCTCGCCCCGAAAGAAGCAGAGCTGTCAAGGAAGATTAAATGGACCGTTCATTCAGAGCCCATAAAAGCTATGATCGATCCTGGACTTTTCACTCATGCATTGAACGAGCTTTTCCTGAATGCTCTGGAGTTTTGCAGAGAAGATGAGGTCGCCATAGAGGTGTGTGTCTTTGAGGACGCCAACTGGGTTAACGTGGAGATACAGGATTCCGGAATCGGTATTTCAGAGGAGGACAGACCCTATATCTTTGACCCGTTTTTTACCACAAAGGCGGTTGGTGTGGGGATGGGTCTGTGCAGGGTAAAAAGGATCATCTCCGAACATAAGGGTGAGCTAAAGGTGGACGGTGTGCCGGGGGAAGGGACGAAAGTTGTGATACGACTACCTAGTGTCTGAACGAAAACTGTCTTTTTCGCCCATATCTGCGTCAGACTCAAATTTTAATCCTCGAAATACTCAATGTATTCCTGCGGTTAAAATTATCGTCTTCCTTGATCTGAACAAAAAATCCTAGTTTTCGTTCGGACACTACTTAAAAGATGAAAAAATCATGAAAATTGTGATCACCGGGGGTACCGGGCAATTGGGTGGCGACTGTGTGGAGGTCCTTGAGCAGCAGTGTGAGATTGTGTCGTTAGGGTCAAAAGACCTCGATATCACCAGCAGGACGGCCGTGGAGCGTCTGATAGGGGAGATAGACCCTCAGGTCATACTCAATTGCGCCGCCTTTACGAAGGTGGATGACTGCGAAACCAAACGGAATCTGGCGAGGAAGGTGAATGTGGAGGGTCCCAGGAACCTGGGTGTGGCCGCAAAAAAATATGGGGCCCAACTGATTCATATCTCAACCGATTATGTCTTTGACGGCAGGAAGAAAATTCCCGAACCCTATACGGAGCCCGATGAGACAAACCCGATCTCCTATTACGGGGTAACCAAGTTGGAAGCAGAGGCGGCCGTGAGAGGGGCAACAGATAACCACATGATCTTCCGAACGGCATGGATGTACGGGATACGGGGACAAAATTTTCTGAAGACCATGTTGCGTCTGGCCCTGAACAACCCCACAAGGGAGATAAAGGTGGTAAGCGACCAGTTCGGATCACCCACCTGGAGCTATCGGCTTGCCCAACAGATTGCCAGGCTGATAGAGTCAGGGGGGCAGGGAACCTACCATGCAACATCTGAAGGGTATTGTACCTGGTATGAACTCGCCACCGAGTTCTTTGATAAAATGGGTGTGCCTCATTCCCTTGCTCCCTGTAAGACAGAGGAATATCCCACTCCGGCTACAAGACCCACGAACTCAATCCTGGAGAATCAGCGTCTCAAGGAAGCGGGTCTGAATCTGATGGAAGACTGGCAAAATGACCTGACGGAATTTGTGCTCCGGTTCAGGGATCGTTTGATAAACGAAGCGAGCGAGGGTCTGACATGAAAAATATGTTAGTGACAGGGGGATGCGGGTTTATAGGAGCTAATTTTATCCGGTATCTCCTGGAGGAATCTGATTTTGAAGGTCGTGTGGTAAACGTGGACACCCTTACCTACGCAGGCAACCCGGAGAATTTGTCAGGTATTAAAGAGGTTTTTTCAGAGCGCTATGTCTTTGTAAAGGGAGACATATGCGACAAGGAGGGTATGGCAAAGGTATTTGATGATTATGAGATAGACACGATCTGTCACTTTGCGGCGGAATCCCATGTGGACAGATCCATCGTGAGCCCCGACGCATTTATCCGGACCAATATCATAGGAACATTCGAGCTGTTGGAGCTGGCGAAGCAACATAATGATCGGCTGGGGCTATTTCACCACATCAGCACAGATGAGGTATTTGGTAGTCTGGGAAAGGAGGGCTATTTCAAGGAGGAAACGGCCTACAAGCCCAACAGCCCCTATTCCGCCTCAAAGGCATCTTCCGATCATCTGGTGAGGGCCTATCACAAGACCTATGGTCTTCCCGCAACCATATCTAATTGTTCCAACAATTACGGGCCCTATCAATTCCCCGAAAAACTCCTCCCCCTCATAATTCTGAATGCCTTTGAGGGAAAGCCGCTTCCTGTTTACGGGGATGGTCTCAATATCAGGGACTGGCTTTATGTGCGGGATCACTGCACGGCCATCTGGACGATCATGAAAAACGGAAAGAGGGGCGAGACCTACAACATCGGTGGCAACACGGAAATGGAAAACATTAGCATTGTGGGGATGGTGTGTGATATTTTGGACGAGCTTCCGTTGCCCACATTGGACCACCCGCGGAGGGAACTTATAACATTTGTCAAAGACCGCCCCGGTCATGACCGCAGGTACGCCATCGACTTTACCAAATTGACACAAAAACTCGGCTGGTCCCCCGAGGAGTCTCTTGAATCCGGGATTCGTAAGACCATACAGTGGTATCTCGACAACCAGGAATGGGTGAATCGGGTGCAAAGCGGTGAATACCAGTCCTGGATCGAAGCGCATTATGGAAAATGAAATTTGACAGATCGATCCGATTCCCGGGTACCGCACCAGAGAGGCTGGGGTAGGATGAAACCTGGACAACTGCACGGGAGGAAAATCAAATCATGAAAGGAATCATTCTTGCAGGGGGTTCGGGCACCCGGCTCTATCCGATCACACGTGTTGTCAGCAAACAACTGATGCCCGTTTATGACAAACCGATGATCTATTATCCGTTGTCTGTGTTGATGTTGGCAGGCATCCGGGAAATACTCATCATATCGACACCTGAGGACCTGCCAAGATTCCGGCAACTCTTAGATGATGGATCCCAGTTGGGTCTCTCCTTCTCGTATGCGGAACAACCCCGGCCGGAGGGGTTGGCTCAAGCCTTTATCCTTGGGAAGCAGTTTATTGGAAAGGATCATGTTGCACTGGTCTTGGGAGACAATATCTTTCACGGCCGGGGGCTCTCGCAGATTTTTGAAAAATCTGCAAGATTTAAAAAAGGAGGTATCATCTTCGGATACCTGGTAAAAGACCCTGAGAGATACGGGGTGGTGGAGTTTGATGCTGATGGCAAGGTCACCGGTATTGAGGAAAAACCTAAAAAACCCAGATCCAAGTACGCGGTTCCAGGGCTCTACTTTTATGACAACGATGTGGTATCCATAGCGGAGAGTCTCAAACCTTCAGCCCGGGGTGAGCTCGAAATTACAGATGTTAACACGGCATATATGCGTCGTGGGGAGCTTAGGGTGGAGCTCTTAGGCCGGGGGTTTGCCTGGCTCGATACCGGGACGCATGAGTCCTTACAGCAGGCAAGTAGTTTTGTGCAGGCCATACAGGAAAGGCAGGGGTTAAAGATCGCATGTATTGAAGAGATCGCTTTCCGGAAGGGCTATATTAACCGGAGACAGCTTGAAAGATTGGCCGAGGATATGCTCAAAAACGAATATGGCGAGTACCTGATGGAAATCGTCTCCGATACGGTGGATGGAAACAATGACCTTGAAACTTACTGAGCAGTCACTCCCGGATGTCATGCTGATTGAGCCGGTGGTGTTTGAAGATGACCGGGGTTTCTTTATGGAGACCTATCATATGATCAAGTACAGTGAGGCGGGGCTCGATCAGCAGTTTGTTCAGGAGAATCACTCGCATTCGCGGCGGCATACCCTTCGCGGGCTTCATTATCAGCTCAAACACCCGCAAGGGAAGCTGGTTTACGTTATCGCCGGGGAAATCCTCGACATTGCCGTGGATATCAGACGAGGTTCGCCCACATTCGGGCGCTGGACCGGTACCCTCCTTTCAGACAAAAACAAACGTCAACTCTTCATTCCCGCAGATTTTGCCCATGGTCTCTGCGTCGTGAGCGAAACTGCAGATGTCATGTACAAATGCACTGACCTTTACGCTCCGGGGGACGAGTATGGGATCCTGTGGTCAGACCCGACCATAGACATTGTCTGGCCTATCGAAAATCCGATCCTTTCCGAAAAAGATGCCAAAAACCCGCAATTGAAGTACATTCCAGCGTCGCTTTTGCCCGTCTACAAAGGATAGCTCAAGGGTTTCCGATTTATGATCATTTGCGGTGGTGGAAAGATCTGGACGAGGCCCACAAAAAGGTGATGACCCTGATGAGGAAATCGATGGATCAAGACGGGTTATCACAGGGGCCGGAAAGGCCCGCATTGTGATACAGCCCGGGATTTCGTTATCATAGCCCTATGGGGATGGTAATTTGACTTGTCAGGAAGGATCTAAATCGACCACTTCAATATTGAGGCCCCCCAGGTTAAACCTGCTCCAAAGGTAATGAGGAGCACGTGGTCCCCCTTGTTCAGCCGCCCTTCCCTGTTGGCCTCATCCAAGGCGATCGGTATTGTGGCAGAAGAAGTGTTCCCGTACTTATGAATATTCGTATACACCTTATCCATAGGAATATGCAGGTTGTTTGCCAGGGCTTGAATGATCCGGATATTAGCCTGGTGAGGGACAACAAGATCAATTTCATCGCTGGAAAGGGAGTTGTATTTCAGCGCATCCCGGGAAATTGACGAAAGGCATTCAATCGCCTTCTTAAAAAGCCTGCTTCCACTCATCTTCAGATGGAAGGGGATTTTGGCCAGGCCTTGAAGAATATCGGGGGTATAGGTGTTTCCATCCGAAGAATAAAGGAGCTTCCACAGCTTGCCATCGGATTTCAAATGGCTGGAAAGTATCCCTCCCTCATTCGGACTGGAAGAGACGACGACTGCCCCGGCCCCGTCCGCCAGGAGGACGCATGTGCCACGATCCTGCCAGTTTATAACACTCGAAAGACGATCCACTCCCACCACCAGCGCAGTCCTGCTTGTCCCACATTGAATCGCGTTATTTACCACATTCAGTGCATACAAGAATCCTGAACACCCGGCTGACACGTCAAATGCCACGCCGTTCCTTGCGTCCAGGGCTTCTTGAACCATACATGCGGTGGAGGGAAATTGACGGTCCGATGTCACAGTGCCGACCACGATCATATCAAGCTCATCTGCGGAAAGCCCTGCCATCTCTAACGCCTTTGTTGCTGCCTGAGTAGATAAGTTGGTGGTATTTTCGTCTCTTTCAGTGGATGAAATGCGCCGCGCTCTACTGCCACTGCGACGTACAATCCATTCATCGGACGTATCCACGATGCTTTCAAGATCCTCGTTGTATAATATTCGCTCAGGCATGGATGAGCCTGTTCCAACGATATGTGCATGGTGTATCATTTCTGTTACCTTTAAACCTTCGATCTGTTCCATTAAAAATATTTTTCTCTCTTAGATCATAACCTAAAAATTTAATAACTCCAGAACCAAAATCAAGGATTATACGTCGGAATTCCCAACATGTACAGTTAACGAATAGGGAAGCAGGAAGAATTCTTTATGGAGTTGACAGTTTCTTAAAGGAGCCATATGATAAATTTGTTTGTTTACTACATATGAGGCCTGTTTCCGTGGCCAAGGGCGCGTGCAAATGAGCAATATGCTCGGCCTAGGAGGCTGTCCGAGAATAGTAATTTTTTCTCAAATCGAGGAATGCGAAAAAAATTGCCGCAGGTATATA
>DAOVUP010000270.1 GCA_030632525.1 Desulfobacteraceae bacterium
ATTGATCTTTTGTTTTTCACAGATGTCTATCCCTAACCTTTATCTATTTGATTAGCACAGGTGCGGCTTTCGCTTCAATGATTAAAGCCTGTTCTCACGCTTGACAACCGCGGCAAAAGGGAATACGTAATAAAAAAGGCGTAAGGTTCTGGAATTTTGGGGGTTGCTTTTAATTCCTTAATTCCTCAATCCCTAAATTCCCCAATTCCACTTCAGGAGGTGTTACCATGGCTGAAGAGCAGGTTGCGGTTATTGTCAAGTTTTTTGCCAAGCCGAGTGTTGCTGCCCTGGAAGTGACCAACGGGACCATAAACAAGGGCGATTTGCTGAGATACAAGGGCCATACTACTGATTTTACAGAAGAGATCTCCAGCATGGAGATCGATAATGAATCTGTTGATGACGTCAAGGCAGGTGATCTGGTAGGCGTCAAGGTTAAGGAAAGAGTCAGAGAAGGGGACAAGGTTTATAAGGTGTCAGAGTAACCCTCGATCTCTTTTATGAGCTTTGGTATCAGCTTCCTGATAAAGCCCTCCTTATCAAAGGCGTTTATGGCAGAGAATTCTTTATAGTCAGGGTGATCCTGGCTTAAGAGAGGGATTTTTGCCTGAAGCCCCGGCGCTATCCTGTTGAACTGGGTTATAAGTTCCACCAGGGTGAATTCCTCGCCAGGATAACTATCGAGCCAGCCTAATCTCTTCATGTATTCAAACCTGATCCGATCCAACAAACATAAATGTAGATCGATAACCGCCATCTTGCTTTTTGGGTCAAGTTCATTAAATTCAAATCCAGAGCCTAAGTCTTTCAGACCCATAATCAGATCATATAGATAAAAGGCGCCCTTATCCCTGCCCTGAGCCAGATAAGTCAGGGTTTTAAGTGAAATATCGCAGAAGCAGGTGTCAATTCCGAAATCTTCCTTGAATTGGCTTGCCCAGTTTCGGTACCCCCGCTTAACTGCCAATAGCAACCGGCCTTCTTGTAGATCAATTACCCTCTGCATCACGGCGATCCAGGTCTCCCTTTTTCTGAAAAAGGAATGGTCAACTCATATACCCCACCATCCATAACAGCCTGGATAGGTTCATCTCCGGCCGATTCAAAGACTTTTAACATCGATTTATTGGACGCTAACACATCGGCCTTAAAACCTTCCATCCCTTTTTCCTTGGCGATTCTCACAAGCATTTTGAGGAGAAATGTTGCGATCCCTTTACCTTGATAATCCTCATCCACAACAAAGGCCACATCGGCATAGAGGAGGTTGTACAGACGGACATATCGCCCTTCTGCAATGATACGTCCCTCGCCCGGCTCTCCCATTAGGCCAACGATTGACATGGTTTTGCTGTAATCAACATTCACGTACTCCTGCATTTTGGCATGGGGCATTGTCTTTATGGGAGAAAAATAGCGGTAATAGACCGCTTGATCCGAGAACCGGTAAAAAAGTCTCCGCATTTCATCAACATCAGAAGGTTTTATGGCGCGGAAACGAACTGTTAAACTCTCTTTAAATGTATGTTCGCAGGCCAATTCCTCGGGATAGAGGTGGCCTGATTCTGAAAGGTAGGTTTGATCGGGGAATAGGAGATGTTTTTCTTTGGCAAGGCGGACAAGGTCTGCCCGATCATCGGGATGGGCAATGTCAATGAGGGCAAGGGCTCGTTCCCGGGTAGTCCGCCCAGTCATGGAGGCGACCCCATATTCGGTTACGACGAGATCCAAGGATTCCCGGTTGGAAAACTGGTTGGGATAACCTTCCACTGAAATAACCATGTTTGGCTTGTTTTCCAGGTTGCGGCTTGGCAATGCAAAAACTGTTCGGCCCCCTCTGGAAAAGGCTGCGCCTTTAAAAAATTCTTGTGCCTCACCCGGACCGACGCCGACATTTCTCTTCCCGCTGTGCAAGGCAATGCCCCCTGTAAGATCCACCTTGCGAGCGGGTAAAACCACCATAAGATGGTCATTGGCCCCGATCCTTTTGGGGTCTGACACCACATCGATCCCCTGGAATTCTATTAAGGGATTCCGGTGCAGCCAATGCATCAACTCTGCCGTGCCGATGGCATAGGCAGCTACAGATTTGCCCAAAAATATGCCTTTACGCCGATTTGTTACGGCCCCGCTCTTGACCAAATCCATCAAGGCATCAGTAAAAAAGGGAGAATGGATACCCAAATGCCGTTTCCCCTTCAGGTGGCGGGCCAGCGAGTCAAAGAGGCGATCCGCGGAAAACGCTATGCAGTCTCCGTCCTGGATCAGAGAGGCTACATTTGCCCCCACCTTTTCGTACACCTCGTCAATTGGCCAGCGTTGGAAATAGATTGGCGGCTCCGTGGCTTCGACAAGATAATCAAAATCATCAATGTGAACAAAGGTATCGCCCAAGGTGCGGGGGGCCTTTACACTGATTTCTCCAACCACCAAGGAGGCCTGTTCCATTGCCTGTCTGGCCACATCTATTGCTGGCCCGAGGCTGCAATAGCCCGCCTGGTCAGGAGGTGTTATCTGGATAAAGGCCGCATCGACTCCGATGGTTCCGGATTCGATTAGGAGGGGGATGCGGGAAAACGTGGTGGGAATGAGGTCAACACTGCCGGCAGTAATTGCTGCGCTTGCCACCCACCCGGGAAAAAATGTCTTAAGGCGGAATTTTTGAGTATCCTTTTCTGCAATAGATACTGCCTGCCCAAAGCTCATTAATTGAATAAATTCAAGGTCCCTGAGGTTACCGGCATCAGAGGCCATCAGACTCTTGATTAGAGTGCGCGGCTCTGCAACCCCTGTTCCCAAAAAAATGCTCATTCCCGGTTTAATCCTGGAAAGGACCTTCTCAGGAGTAACTAACCTTGATTTCCATTCTTTCTGATCTGTTATTGGCA
>DAOVUP010000015.1 GCA_030632525.1 Desulfobacteraceae bacterium
GTCCGGTGTGGTGGGGAGAATCGTTTCTGTTTCAATAGATTACGCAAAGGTCTTATTAATTATCGATCAGAACAGCGCTGTCGATTGCCTGACGCAGCAGTCCCGTGACCGAGGGATGGTAAAAGGTTTGTCCACGGATGTTTGTGAAATGGATTATATGGCGAAATCGAGCGATGTTGTTGTTGGAGAGATGGTCATTACCTCAGGGCTGGGGGGCATTTTCCCAAAAGGTCTCCCGCTTGGTAGGATATCGAAAGTGAAAGAGGTATCTGGGGAATTTTTCAAGGAAATTGAGGTCACGCCATCTGTTGATTTCTCCAAGTTAGAAGAGGTTCTTGTCATACAAACACTTAATAGTAGTGGGCAAGAGAGTAACTAAAGTGCCAAAAGTGAGCTAAAGTCCCTAAAGCGAGTTCCGCTGCGGGATGAGATTTATTAGCTGTATTTCTATAATTAGAGGCTTGAAGAGTTATCAGGGCTGACAAGGAGAAAAGATCGTCACATCACGAGAAAGCAGAAAAATAAGCTTTTGTCTTGCCGCATGGTTGTTCGGGGCTTTATTTACACTATTGAAGGGGGTCTGGGCCGAGCCCTGGAGTGTGAGTTTTTTTGATCTGGATCTCTTAACCATCTTGACGGCTTATCTTTTTTTATCCTTTGGCCGAATTCAGGCAGGCGCCTTCGCGTTGGGGCAAGGGTTCTTGATTGATATCTTCTCCGGCGGTGTGCATGGTCTTTTTGCCTTTCTTTATCTGAGCGTTTTTTGTGCCATATATTTAGGTTCGCTGTTTTTTAACCTTCAGACCGCCAAGGGTCAGATAATGATAGTTACTTTAGCAATTTTTCTCAAAAATATCGTTTTCTTAATTGTTCTTGCTCTTGTTTCCGACAGTATCGTTTTTTCAAAGTCATTTCTCAGTGCTTCAGCAGTTTCGATAATTGGCACTGGTCTAATCACCCCTATCCTTGTCAACCTGTTCAACCGGTTGAGGGATATTCCCGGAAGAGAGGCTGGCACCCCTGCTTCTGAAGAGCTGTAGGTATTGTAAATTGAGGAATTCAGGAATTTAGTGCCTATTCATTCAAATCATGTTTGCGTATGATCTGTCATATAGCGATAGTAGGTCAAAATTTGTTTGGTCCGGGTTAGGACCAGGCTCCTTAAACCAAAATGGGATAAAGTCAAAGTGTTGAGAACATCAAATTTCGATCCTGTCTCTTCAGAGGTTTTCGGCAGACAACTGAAAATAGCGATGATATTTGTCGTGATCGTATTTGGCATTTTAATCATGAGGCTGTGGTTTTTGCAGATAGTAAACGGATCAGCTTACCGGGCGAAATCTGAGCATAATCGTATTCGTCTTCGCGATATTGCACCTTTCAGGGGTATGATTTTAGATAGAAAAGGTAAAGTACTCGTGGACAACCGTCCATCGTACGATCTTTATGTGATTCCAGAAGAAGTTCAAGACCGGCCTCAATTGTTGAAAAGGCTGAGCAGGTTTGGAGGTCTCGATTCGGAAGATGCAGGGCGGGTGCTGGATAAAGCTGCCCGCGGATATCCTTTTAAGCCGGTATGTCTCAAAAGGGGCATATCCCGTGATGCACTTGCCAAGATAGAAACTCATCGTTTTGACTTGCCTGGAGTTATGATCAAGGTCAGACCAGAGCGACAATATTTCCATGAAGGCCTCGCGTCCCACGTTCTCGGTTATTTGGGGGAAATCAACGAAGATCAATTGGGGGGTGGGCAGTTCCGGGATACCAAATCAGGTGATTTGATTGGAAAAACTGGTGTGGAGCGGAAGTGGCAGACTTTATTAAACGGTGTTCGCGGTGGCGAGCAGGTAGAGGTAGATGCTGTTGGCCGGAGAATAGAGGTTTTTTCACGCAGGCCTCCTGTTTCGGGAGCAAATATATGCCTAACAATTGACAAAAATTTACAGATCTTAGCTGAAAAAGCACTCCTCGGGAAGCACGGAGCGATTGTTGCTATGGATCCCTCAAATGGGGAGGTTTTGGCATTGGCAAGCAGCCCCTCTTATGACTCCAATCTATTTATCCAGGGGATTGATCAAAAAACCTGGCAAAATATCGTTTCATCAAAAGATTTTCCTCTTCAAAACAGGGCTTTAACCGGCCAATATCCCCCTGGGTCGGTTTTTAAGATCGTGGTTGCTTTAGCAGGGCTCGAGGAAGGGGTTATTAGCCCGGAAGAAGAGATCTTTTGTAATGGCACTTTTTCCTTAGGAAAAGGGAGATACCGTTGTTGGAAAAAATACGGGCACGGAAAGGTAAACTTTCACAGGGCACTGAAAGAGTCATGTGATGTGTATTTTTATAATGTGGGGAGGAGGCTGGGTGTCGACAAGATCGCCCAATATGCGAAGCGCTTAGGCTTAGGAAAGAAGACCGGTATAAATCTGGACCACGAAAAGAGTGGTCTGATCCCCACAAGCGAATGGAAATTAAGAAGATGGGGTATCCCCTGGCAAGCTGGTGAAACCATCTCCACTTCTATCGGACAGAGCTTTGTACTGACGACCCCCATACAGGCTGCTGCCCTTATTTCAGCTGTTTTTAACGAAGGCCACATGTTTACGCCCCAGGTGACTAAATGGGTCAGAAAAACCGATGGGGAAAGTCTCTTTGAATTTTCGCCGCGGTTGGCCGGAAAGGCGGGAATTAGACAAGAAAATCTGAATCTCGTAAAAAATGCGCTTATAGGTGTTGTTAACCAACCCCGTGGTACCGGTTCGAAGGCCAGGATAGAGGGGCTTATAGTTGCAGGAAAGACGGGAACAGCACAGGTAGTGGCCCTTAAGAAGGAAAAAGACTCAAAACCTGGGTCTGAAATCCCCTGGAAATTCCGTGACCACGCCTGGTTTGTGGCTGTTGCGCCGGCAGATAAACCAAAGATTGCAGTGGCGGTCCTTATTGAGCATGGCGGGCATGGAGGAAGCGCTGCTGCTCCAATCGCTAAGGAGTTGATAAAGGCCTATCTTCATGAAAAGACAGAGGTCGGAGGTCAGAAGTCAGAGGTCAGAAAAAACGCGCAACGCGTAACGCGTAACCCGCAACCCTAAGGTAAGAGAAGACATTAGATTTCACTCCCTGGATTCTACCGGGAAAAAACATGCTTGATCGAAGATTGATCCAAAATTTCGACTGGGTTTTGCTCCTGCTGCTGTTGTTTGAGGCGGGGATCAGCATTCTCAATCTTTATAGTACGACCTATCCGATCCGGGATCTTGGATGATTTGAGATCTTTACCAAACAGATTTATTGGTTTTTGATTGGATTTACTGTTTTTTTCCTGATGACCACCTTTAATTATTATGTATTAGAACGTTTAGCTTATCCAGTCTATTTCTTTACCGTAGCCCTTCTTATTTGGGTCCTAATTGTTGGAAAGGTGATGTCGGGGTCTCAACGATGGCTTAGTTTGGGGCCGATTTCTTTTCAACCTTCGGAATTGGCAAAGATTGCCATAGTGCTGGTCTTGGCGAAGTTCTTCAGCGAGAGAGGCGGGAACAGGGAATACCGATTAAGGGACCTTTGGCTGCCTTTTGTGCTCACTGCGATTCCCTGCTTTCTTATTTTGAAAGAGCCTGATCTCGGTACTGCCCTTTTCTTAGGGATGATATCTATCTCTGTGGTTTTAATTGCCAAGGTATATTGGAAATCGTTAGTTATTTTCGTGGGGTCCTTCTTTTTGGCGACTCCTTTGATTTGGTTCGGACTCAAAGAATATCAGCAAAGGCGAGTCCTCTCATTTCTCAGCCCCGACATGGATCCATTAGGGGCAGGATACCACGTCAATCAGTCCAAAATCGCTATAGGTTCGGGGCAGTTCTGGGGAAAGGGTTTTTTAAAAGGGACGCAGACCCGGCTTCATTTTTTGCCTGAGCAACACACCGATTTTGCCTTTTCAGTATTAGCCGAGGAGTGGGGCCTGGTAGGATCGGCTGTGCTTCTTCTCATTTACCTCTTCATAATCTTATGGGGCCTCAATATAGCAAAAAGTTCAAAGGATCGGTTCGGTTCTATAGTGGCTGTTGGCATCGTAACCATTGTTTTCTGGCAGGTCGTAATAAACGTCGGGATGGTTACCGGGCTCCTACCGGTGGTTGGAATCCCCCTTCTCCTTTTCAGCTACGGTGGGTCATCTTTGATTTCAACCATGGCGGCCATGGGGATACTTATGAATATCAGCATGAGACGGTTTATGTTTCAGTAGATGCTAACCCGAATAAGGCGAAATCGAAAAGGTCTCACGCAAAGGCGCTAAGACGTTAAGTTTCAAGGAAATATTTCTTATTTCTCTTCAATAAAATTTAATTGGGAACTGTCTAAATTCCTCAATTTTCAATATTAAACTGTCAATTCGTGGCTAAGGCGCTTTTTGTTGCATGAAAACAGGGGGCTATGGTATTAAGGTTTTGGGTTGCGGGTTGGGAGTTGCGTGTTTCAGGTTGGGTTGCGTTAATCTTCAATCCTAATTGGAGGGGCGGAGACAAATAGATGCCTGTGAGAATTTCCCAAATTATGGTGCAAACCACTGGAAAGACAGATGTTATTGATGTAACTCATCAGGTTATGGGTGAGGTCGGAAAGTCGAATGTGCAAGACGGGGCAGCCACCCTCTTTATCCCCGGGTCTACGGCTGCCCTTACCACCATAGAGTTTGAAAGCGGAGTCATAAACGATCTGAAAAAAGCGATAGAAAAAATGGCTCCGGAAGATATATATTACGAACATAATGAGAGGTGGGGCGACGGAAACGGTTACTCCCATGTCCGTGCAGCTATTTTTGGGGCATCGTTAAATATACCGATTGTTGAGGGTAAAATAACCCTGGGCATGTGGCAACAAATTGTGCTCCTTGATTTTGATAACAGCCCCCGTGAAAGACGTATTGTGGTTCAAATATCGGGAGAAACCTGATAACATTACCGATTGCGGATTTTGGATTGCGGGCTTAAAATTGATATTACAACATGAAAATTATACTTTTCGTGTATTTTGCGCCTTTTTACGGCAATAACAAGTTTCCCCCGTACTATGTGCGGGGATCTTCGACAAGTTTCAAGTTTTGAGTTTCAAGAAATATGTCTTAAGGAATTTTCGTTTGGATAAATCTACCATTACTGATGGCTCCACTGTCAGCAAAAAAATCAGCTTTCCGGACAACGAATTGATGCAAAGTTTGTGCGGAGAGCAGAACACGCATATTGGACTGTTAGAAAAAAAGATCGGGGTTTCTCTGAATCTCCGGGGAAATGTGGTACTGCTCAAAGGTGGGGATTGGGAGGTCGAACTGGCGGAAAAAGTCCTGAAGCAGCTCTATGGGCTCTTGGAGGCCGATTACCCGCTCTATCCTAATGATGTGGAATACGCAGTCAGGATTCTGAGCGGGGACCAATCGGCTGACCTGAAAGAAATATTCAAAGACCAGGTCTATGTCTCATCGAGTAAAAAAATAATAACACCTAAGACAATTAATCAGAAAAAATATATTGATAGTATAAAGAAGTTTGATATTGTATTTGGAATCGGTCCGGCCGGGACTGGAAAGACCTATCTCGCCATGGCTATGGCCATATCATCCCTGATTAAAAAGGAGGTGAACAGGGTCGTCTTGGCAAGACCTGCTGTGGAGGCCGGCGAACACTTGGGCTTCTTGCCTGGTGATCTTTATGAAAAGGTGAATCCCTACCTCCGGCCGTTGTACGACGCCCTTCATGATATGATGCCCTTTGAAAACGCATCTCGCCTGCTTGAGCAGGGGGTGATAGAAGTAGCGCCACTCGCCTTTATGAGGGGGAGGACTCTTAACGATTCATTTGTAATCTTGGACGAGGCCCAGAATGCTACCCCCGAGCAGATGAAGATGTTTTTGACCCGTCTCGGTTTCAGCTCCAAGGCCGTTATTACGGGAGATGTCACCCAGACAGATCTTCCAAAAGGAAAAATCTCCGGCCTTATAGAAGCTAAGGGAATCTTAGAGGGAATCAAAGGTATCCGGTTTGTCTATTTTTCAAGAGAAGATGTCATAAGGCACCGGTTGGTCCAAAAAATCATTGATGCCTATGAAAAGATTGATAGGCTGAAACATGAAGAATGAAACATGAAGAGTGAAACGTGAATCACGCATCACGTTTCACCGGCAAAAGGTTCGTTTGAGAATTCAATCAATCAGGACTTTTTGAGAACTTACGTATAACTCCGTTATGCCAGTGAATAAATTGGATAAATCGAAATTGAAACCCCTTAAAAAAAAAAAAACATCAGGGAAAAGGGAAAGGAAAGCCTCATCTTCCGGAAGGAAAAGGCAAGATGAACCTCTTGTCTGGTTCCGGCCTGAGGCTAAGAGATGGTATATCCTGCTCAGCCTGAGCATGATCATTTCAATACTCCTTTTTCCAAGCATCTTGACCCCTCCCAAGGCATATGAGCTTGGGGATGTGGCTGATCGTGATATCAAAGCTTCTCGGGAATTTCTCGTTGAAAACAGTGCACTGACTGAGAAAGACAGGCAGGAAGCTGTCAGAGCTGTTTTATCGGTATACGATTTTGACCCGACAGCAACTGGTGTTGTTTCTAAAATAAAAGAGGCATTTGAAGCAGGTAGAAATTTTATAGCCAAATTTCTTGAACTTTCCTACTCCTACGACAGTAGCGCTGTAACATCTGAAAAGGCTCTCGCCGATCATTTGGAGAATGAAAACGTTTTCAAGAGCCAATTTTTTGGAATCCTTGACATCCCCTACAACGAAAAACTTATCGGCATTTTCATTAAAAATGATTTTTCCCATGAAGCGGAGAAAGCAGTGAGCGGATTGGTTACTGATCTTTTTCACAGCGGGGTTGTCGGCAACAAGATGATGCTGATGAGCCAGAGTGGCAAGGGGATTATCCTGCATAATATCCACGATGGCAAAGAGGATAAAATTCTTGATCTTGAACGATTCTACGATCTCAAGACTGCCGGGAAGTTCATAAAAGAGCGGGGCAAGGTCCTGACCAGGGGAGTAAAACCCAAAGAACTTGCCAAGGTGTCATTAGAATTAGCTGCTGCTCTGATCAAACCAAATCTTACCTTTAATAAAAGGGAAACTGCCTTAAGAAAAGAAGAGGCCCGTAAATCGGTTAAGCCCTTTTATTTCAAGGTGAAAAAGGGTGAAATGCTTATCAGGGAGGGTGGAAGGATTACGCCCGAACATCTTCTCAAGCTTTCTGAGCAATACAAGTTTTTAAAACAAAAAGAGATGTTAGGCCGGGTCCCTGCAATGGCAATTCTTATCGCCTTTCTTCTCTCGTCAATGTACTTTGTTGGTCTATTCAGCAATAAATCATCTGGCCCCGAGGTAAAAGACCTGCTTTTTAATGCAGTCACCCTCTTGCTAATTTTTTTAGTAGTAATCGCCTTTAATTCCGTAGCTTTCGAAGTTGCACGGGGCTTTCATTTTTTCTCCCCAAAGGCTTTATTATTTGCCGTACCGGTTGCCAGCGGCGCCATGCTTATATCTATCTTCCATGGAATGGGCGTGGCAGCCAGTTTTTCTCTCATTATTGCGGTGTTAGCCTGTCTTGTTATTGACGGTAGGGTGGAGTTCTTTGTCTATTTCTTTATCAGCTCTCTCGTTGCAGCATACGGTGTAAGACGATATAGAGAAGGGGCCGCTCTTATAAAGGCCGGACTAAAAGTGAGTGTATGTAACATAATCCTGGCCCTTTCCATAGAAGCCTTATACGGTTCATTTTTTACCTTGGAGGCACTTATAGCATTTTGTTCTGCCCTAATCGGAGGTGTCCTTGTTGGAATTGTTGCCACGGGAATTCTGCCCCTGATCGAAATGTCTTTTAGCTACACCACGGATATTAAACTCCTTGAATTAGCTAACCTTGATAAGCCTCTCTTGAGGGAACTTATGGTCCAAGCCCCGGGCTCCTATCATCACAGCGTTATTGTGAGCAACTTGGTAGAGGCATCGGCCCGGGCGGTCAGTGCCAATCCGGTTCTTGCAAAAGTTGCCGCCTATTATCATGATATAGGAAAAATTAAGAAGCCTCTTTATTTTATCGAGAATCAGAGAGACCGAGAAAACAAACATGAGAAGTTAGCCCCTTCCATGAGCAGCCTGATACTCATTTCTCATGTCAAAGATGGCGTTGAGTTGGCAAAAAAATATAAATTGGGAAAGGAAATTATTGACATTATCAAGCAGCATCACGGGACATCGCTGATTACGTTTTTTTTCGAAAAGGCCAAGAAACAGGGCGAGAAAAAAGGAGACAAATACTTTCAGGTCGGGGAAGAAGATTTTCGTTATCCGGGACCCAAACCTCAAACAAAGGAAGCCGGGCTTGTAATGCTTGCAGACGTGGTAGAGGCTGCGTCCAAAACCCTCGTGGACCCTACTCCGGCACGGATTCAGGGAATGGTCCAAAAAATAGTAAACAAGATTTTTTCTGACGGTCAATTGGATGAATGCGAATTGACCCTGAAGGATCTTCATGAGATTGCAAAGAGTTTTAACAAGACCTTAGGCGGCATTTTTCATCATCGTGTTGAATATCCTGAACCTGTAGCGAAGATCACCTCTGCCCATAATCGAGAAGACGTTGGAGGGGGAAAGGGAGGACCTACTAAAGAGGGAAAAAATGGAGATACAGATCAGCTCCTATCGGAAAATTCCAGGGCTGGAAAAAGGGAAGATAAGGGGGAAGATAGCGAGAGTCTTAAAAGACTTGGGCTGTCATGACAAGGAACTGAGTATTCTCTTTACCGATGACAATCGCATGGCGCAACTCAACTTTCGCTATTTGGGTAGGAAAAGACCCACAAATGTCCTGGCTTTTCCCATGGCCGATCTGGATAGGCCGGCTAAGCAAACACCCACAGTTGAATCTGCCATGTTAGGTGATGTGGTTATCTCCATGGATACTGCGCTAAGTGAGGCAGATGAATTTGGGGAAACAATTGAACACACTATAGACCGGCTGCTCATCCATGGGGTCCTCCATCTTATGGGGCATGACCACGAAGAGTCCGAGTTCGAGGCTCTGCAGATGGAAAAAGAGGAAAAAAGGTTGATGGAATTGATTGAATTGGAGGTATAAACGTATGGCGCGTTTAGCGGTCAATGTGGACCATGTGGCCACTGTACGACAGGCAAGGGGGATCGATGAACCCGACCCTGTCTTTGCAGCCGGCCTCGCCGAATTGGCAGGCGCGGAGGGTATAATCTGTCATCTTAGAGAAGACAGACGGCATATTAATGACAGGGACCTCAGACTTTTACGCCAGACCGTAAAGACAAGACTAAATATGGAAATGGCTGCTGTGGATGAGATGGTGGATATCGCCCTTGCCACCAAGCCTGATCTGGTCACTCTTGTCCCTGAAAAGAGAGAGGAGCTTACGACAGAGGGTGGTCTTGATGTCAGGGCCCAACCGGACTATTATAGAGGAACAGTAGAGCGTTTAAAGGGGGGGGGAATTCAGGTCAGTTTTTTTGTTGACCCGGATCCCGAACAGATCAAGGAGGCCCAGGAGTGTGGTGCAGATATTGTGGAGATTCATACCGGGCATTACTCTGAGGCAAAATCAGAGCCAGAGGCCATTGAACGTTTTGGGCGTATTGTCAGGGCGGTGGAATCCGCCGCTAAGCTGAATCTTGGTATTAGCGCTGGTCATGGACTCAATTATCTGAATGTCAAAAGATTTAAGGACCTCTCCCAAATCGAAGAGTACAGCATTGGTCACAGTATTGTGGCAATGGCGGTATTAATAGGCTTTGAAGAGGCCGTTCGAAAGATGCTCGATCTGGTCAAAAGTTTTTGAAATGATCTATGGAACCGGTATAGACCTTGTCAGTATTAGAAGAATTGAAAAAGTAATCCAAAAGTGGGGCAGCAGGTTTGTCACGAGAGTATTTACGGCAGAAGAGACCCGGATCTGTTACAACCGGCCTTCGTCCTACTCGGCCTTTGCCCTCCGGTTTGGCGCCAAAGAGGCCTTTTCCAAGGCCCTGGGGCTGGGCATGAGGAAAGGGATAAGCTGGCGGGATATAGAAGTCTTTAACAATCCTGCGGGCAAACCAGGTCTGAGACTTTATGGCGTAGCATCTGAAATCTGTAAAGATAAGGGGATAAACGGCATCCATCTGAGTCTCTCCGATGATGGTGAATACGGCATTGCTATGGTGGTGTTAGAAGTCCTTAGGGCTCACTCAGAAATTAGTGAGTGAGCCCTAAAAGAAGGGAGTAAAAAATGCTGAATGCAAGCGACATCATGACTACCGATGTTATTACAGTCAAGAAAGACACCTCTTTGAAGGATCTGGCTAAGATCCTTTACAAAAACCACATAAATGGGGTACCTGTGGTTGACGATGATGGCTCCCTCCTCGGGATTATCTGTGAAAGTGACCTTATTCGCAAAGACAAAAAGCTCCACATACCAACAGTGGTGGCCATTTTCGATGCGGTAATTTATCTCGAAAGCCCAAAAAGCATCGAAAAAGAGTTTAAGAGGATCAGCGCTACTACGGTGGAAGATCTGTACACTAAGAAGGCTATTACTGTGGACGAAAAAACTCCCGTTGATGAAATCGCAACAATTATGACCCAAAAGAAAATTTACACTATCCCAGTCATGGACGGTGATCTATTAGTCGGAATTATCGGCAAGGCCGACCTTTTAAGGACCATTGTA
>DAOVUP010000226.1 GCA_030632525.1 Desulfobacteraceae bacterium
ATGGCTCTGCCTGACAGGGTTGATCTGGAGTATTGGAGTGGTGGAGTATTGGAATATTCGAAAAACCATGAAGGACAAAGAGTTTTCAGGAACTGGGTCTCTCTATTATCTCCATAGGTGATCAAGTGGCTATTTCGATCCGGTTGAAGAGGGAATCTTAGAGTCTCCATCACTCTTTGCGTTATTCAAATTGCAGTAGACTAAATCCCCTCAGGGGATAACCAAAGCCGGGTCCTCTGGGCCTGGATCTTTAAAAATGGCAGGAAGTTCCTTAACTTCCCCGCTGCAAGCGGGATAAATAGGCACCTTAAACTTTAAGACAAAACCAATGATGAAAGAAATGGCTGCCAGGATCAAGTTGCTAATTCTGGACGTTGACGGTGTGTTGACGGACGGTCGCATCACCATTAACGAAAAAGGCGAAGAGGTCAAATCGTTTAATGTAAAAGATGGCCTTGGATTGAAGATTCTTATGTCCACGGGAATAGAGGTTGTTATCATCACAGGGCGAAAATCAATGGTGGTGAAGCATCGGGCAAAGGAACTTGGTATTGACGAAGTATGGCAGGGCATTAAAGATAAAAGAATGTTGTGCAAAAAGATAATTGGAGAGAAAGGACTCAAGAAAGAAGAGGTGTGTTGTATTGGTGATGATCTTCCTGATCTGGCAATGTTTATGGAGGCAGGCCTCAGGATAGCGGTTGCTGATGGTGTGGAGGAGATTTGTGAAGAAGCTGATTTTGTTACAAAGAAAAATGGGGGGTACACGGCTGTGCGGGAGGTGTGCGAGTGGATATTGAATAGCAAGGGGGTGTGGCCTAAAATTGGCTTTACAGAACAAAGCGGAGGTTGATATAGTACGACCTCTATGAAAATCCTCTTCAAGAGACATTGGCCCCTTTTAGGATTAGGGGCGTTGCTGCTTTTAGTTGGTTTTTACCTTGCAAAATCGGGAAAAGAGCTTCTAAAGACGACTGCTCTTTTGAGAAATATTGTGTCAGGCGAGGGACTTGAGCTCAAGGACGTCCACTATCGCCAGGATGATCCTGATGAAAAGATACAATGGGTTCTTGATGCCGAAGAGGTCCAGTTTTCCAAAGATATGAAGACTATACGGTTTTACGACTTTAAACTGAAGGTTGAACCCGAGGGAGAGCCCTGGTTTAAACTCAGCGGGAAAAGAGGAAATTACTTTAAAGATTCCGGAAAAATCGAGCTATGGGGTAATTTGGAAGGGTTTTACGGCGATAAATATAAGATCTTTACGGATTATGTGCTGATAAACGAAAAGCTCGGACATTTAACAACAGAAAAACCTGTCAAGATAGTAGGCCCGTTTTTTAATGTGAAAGGGAAGGGTCTGTTTGCAGATATGACAAAGGAAAAGATTAAAATATTATCAGACGTTACCACCATAATAAACGAGGAGCCTGCGACCCGATGAGATACCTGAGATATACTTTATTGCTATTTTTTGCCACCCTGTTATCACTGACTATGTGGTCGCATCCTGCACAATCTGCAAACTCGGAAAACCAGACCAAAAAGGGTGCGTCAAAACCGATAGTGATAAATTCCAAGACCTTGGAAGCAGATAATAAAAAGAAGACGGTGACGTTTACAGGTGATGTGGATGCTCAGATGGACAATTTCTCTGTATACTGTAAAAAATTGGTGGTTTATTATGAAGAAGCGCCTGAAAAGAATGAAAAGAAAGGGCCCGGAGAAACAGCTACTAAAATAGACAAGATAGTTGCCACTGGAGATGTCAAGATTGTTCGCGCCGAGGGTGGGGTTGCAACCGGACAAAAGGCTGTGTACTATCAGTTAGATGAAAAATTGGTCCTTACGGGGAACCCTGTTGTGAAGCAGAAAAATAATTTCGTTGAGGGGGATCGAATAACGCTTTTTTTGAAAGAGGACCGAAGTGTTGTAGAAAGTTTGCAAAATAAAAAAGTGAGGGCCGTTATCTTTCCCGGGAAGGAGAAGGGGCAGGGCCTTGACCGTGGTAAATGAAATGCTCCAGGCAGAAGGCCTGGTAAAGATTTACAGCGGAAAGCGGGTTGTCGATCGAGTAAACATAGAGGTTAAACGGCAGGAAATTGTCGGTCTTCTTGGTCCGAACGGGGCAGGCAAAACCACCACGTTTTATATGGTGGTAGGTCTGGCTCATCCTGATGAGGGGGTGATCTTTTTAGATGGCAAAGATATCACCCATGATCCGATGTACCGCAGGGCCAGGAAGGGAATCAGTTATCTCGCACAGGAGCCCTCAGTATTCAGAAAACTAACTGTAGAACAGAATTTGCTTGCAATCTTGGAGATCTTGGATGTCCCTTCCCATAAGAGGAAATCACGCATCGAAGAAGCCCTGACAGAACTTGGTATTGACCATTTGGCTAAACAGAAGGCCATCTCCCTTTCCGGAGGAGAACGGCGGAGGCTGGAAATAACCAGGGCACTTATTACAGATCCAAGGTTTATGCTTTTGGATGAACCCTTTGCAGGGATTGACCCGCTTGCCATAAATGACATCCAGCAGATTATCAAACAGTTGCGGGAACGGGGTCTTGGTATCATAATTTCTGACCATAATGTCAGAGAAACATTAAGCGCCTGTGACAGGGCTTATATTATAAACCAGGGCAAAATCATCGAAGAGGGCCCCCCAGACAATATCGTTGAGAGTAAAATTGCCCGAAGCGTTTATCTGGGTGAAGACTTTAACCTATGACAGACTTTAGGTGGAATTGATTTAATAGTTTTGTTTCCCAACTCAATCCTGCCCCAGGCGGGACTAAACTGTTTGACGGTCTCCATATGAATTCCTTATGGCATTAGAACTAAGACAATCATTAGGCCTTGTCCAGCAGCTTGTCATGACCCCCCAGTTGCAGCAGGCCATTAAACTCCTCCAACTCTCAAGGTTGGAACTCCTTGAAACCATCTCCCAGGAAATGGAGGAAAATCCTGTACTGGAAGAGGGTGCAGATGTGGAATCTGAGCAGGACGATGGTACAGATGGGAAATCTGAGCAGGATGAGGGGAGAGATACGGGAAAAGATGAAGCGGCCGACGAACCTCCTCCTGCGCTCCCTGAAGTGACTGTAGAGGAGCGGGCCCGCGATGATGTGGATTGGGAGACCTATCTTACAGAATATAATACCGGTTGGGCTGAGCCCCAATACGAGGAAAGAGATGCCCCGTCCTTTGAAAATATTACCGATACCAAGACAAATCTTTCCTCTCACCTCATCTGGCAGCTCAATATGAGCAGCATGGATGAGGTGCAACAAGAGATTGGAACCCACATCATAGGAAATTTAGATGAAAATGGATATTTAGATATCTCTTTGGAAGAAATCTCACAGGTTACAGGACATTCCCTTGAAAAAGTAATTGAAACTCTCCCTTTGATTCAGACCTTCGATCCAGTGGGTGTGGCAGCCCGAGATGCCCGGGAATCTCTGCTTATTCAGACCAGATTTCAAAATCTTGGGGGCTCCATTGTAGAAACAATAATTATGGACCACCTGAAGAACCTGGAAGAGAAAAGATACGACCGGATTGCCGAGAGTCTTTCAATCTCTCTACAGGAGGTTATCGCCGCCGTATCAGTTATTCAGGGGCTGG
>DAOVUP010000246.1 GCA_030632525.1 Desulfobacteraceae bacterium
ACTATGAAAAGCCTGTTATTATCTATACTCTCCATTTCCGCTATAGCCTTATCAATGGGGCGGGGTCTGAATTCCTTTCCCCCAAGATATGCCACGGCACAGGGGTAACAATGAAAGCGACAACCCCTGGATGCATGGACAAGATCAACCATCTGAACGCCCCTGTAGTTATAAAGACTCCTATTCAGGATATCCCGCCGTGCGGTTCCGACAATTTCAATGGGTGGCCTGTCATCTAAATAATCATAAATCTTCTTCAATGTTCCATCCCTGAAATCGGAAAACACTGTCTCCATTCTTCCCTCTGCCTCACCGAGAAAGACAGAATCCGCATGGTCCACGGTTTCTTCAGCGTGAAGCATGGTGGAGATCCCGCCAAAGATCACTTTGACACCCCTTTTTCTATATGTGTCGGCAATCTCCCATCCCCTTCCCACCTGGATGGTCAGCATCATAGATATCCCCACAAAATCGACCGGGTCATCGAAATTGATAGCCTCCAGATTTTCGTCTATAAATTCAACGTCCACATAATCCGGCAGGGATGCGGCAAAGACAACCGGGCCATGGGGGGGCAGATGAAACTCGGTTTGCCTTTCAAGCTTTGGCCATTTTGGATAAATAAGTTTAAATTTCATAGTAACCGTTCAAAGGTTCAGGGTTCAAAGGTTCAGGGATTCTGCTCTTATCAGCCTAAGCGTCAAGGCATAGCCAGGCTTTTCCTTAACAGAGATCTCTATCCTGCCGGGAAAGGCTTTTTGAACCCCGTCAATGGCCCTTTCTTGAATATATGCCTTAACAGACCGGTTTAAATTGCCATTCCTGTATTGGCGTATTTCCCAGTCGTGATTCGGATCTATTATTACATCAACAATAGTCATGGTATCATTCCTGTAGCGGCAGACATGGGACCCATTACTCAAGACGCCGGTGCCTGTCAGTTCTCCCACCGGTGGGAAAAATACCATTCTTATGTCATTCATAAGGCCTTTTGCGAATTCTTTAGAGTCAAAAGGCTGAATCCCCCTGTTAATAACCACCTCCCCCTTATAAACTCCGTCAAACAGCACCAGCCCCTCGATTGACACGATGATGCAATGGATAGTCTCAAAATCAGATGAAATATCCGTTATCCCGATTACAGAGGCATTTCGCCCCCCCGGCATTGTTGCCTCGATGGAATGGATAAATTGCCAACTCCCTTTTGGAAAGGGGCGCCCACAGCTCATTTGGACAGCGGGAATTTGAGATGAATTCAGAGGTTGGAGTTTTGGGACACCACTGCACGAAATCGTAAACAGCAGGACGTAAAGTAATAGGTTGATATGTTTCACTTGAAGTACCTAAAGTTTGAAGTGCGCTAAAATGCCTAAAGTTCTGGTGCGCCGAACACAGTCTCTTTCAATACTTCATTGACCCTGACGTTTTTAAATATGATCCTTGTAAAAGATTTCTCGCCTTCGTATATGGTAACAGATTTGATTACTCCCGGCCGGTCTGAAAAAATCAACTCAATATTTCTAATGATTGCGGAAAACGCCTTTTTCTTTGGAGTAAGCATAATTTTCCGGTCAGGCTCAAGGGAAGCGGTAAAATCAGGGTTTTCAGCAAAATGACCTCTAAGCCACATGGTAATCTCCTCCAGGACAATCTGCATTGCCTGGAGGCTGAGACCTGAATCCCTCCTAAAGCCGTTTTCCGCCCATATGTACCGGGTCACTCTCCCTTTATGCATCAAAAGGATGCTCTTTATGGGAGATTGATATTCCCACCTGAGTGACCCTGGCGCCTCATAGTAGAATACGCCCTTCGATATCAGGGGTCTTGATAGAATCTGCAGGTGCTTTTCCTGGATAAAATCAGCTCTGATGGTGTTTATCTGTCCTGCATCCTTCCTGAGCTGGTCCCAATCTTTACTCCAGCCTACAAATATGAAGCTAACAAGAACAGTTGCGAGCATCAGTAGTATATTAAAGTTGTTAAACTTCTTCATCCTGCAATCCTTAACCTGAATAAACCGAAACCGAAAAAGTCTCGCGCCCCAGTACGATTTTCCGAACCTACGGGGTAAACAAAGGCGCAAAGAGAACCAGTATTTTAGGCATTTTCCATTTCAATACATCCCTCCATTTACCGAAATAACCTGACCGGTAATATAGGAGGCATCTTCAGAGCAGAGAAACCTGACAACCCTCGCCACTTCCTCCGGTCTCCCCACTCTTGCCATGGGGATCGCCCCTTTTATAAAATCCTTGGGAACATCCTTGATCATCTCTGTTTCGATAAGACCCGGCGCAACAACATTTACACGAATACCGATTCTGGCAACCTCGGTCGCGATCGCACGGCTTGTTCCTATTAAACCAGCCTTTGCAGCCGAGTAATTTGCCTGCCCCCTATGACCAACAAGACCTGACAGGGACGAAATTGATACGATGCTTCCCCTTTTTCTCCCCACCATCTTTTCAAGAATCGGCCGTGTAATATTATAAAAGCCTTTTAGAGTCGTATTGATTACCGAGTCCCACTCATCCTCGGTCATAAACATGAATAATCCGTCTGCCGTTATCCCAGCATTATTCACCAAGACTTCAATATTTTCAAAGCGACCGGTTATCTCATCTATGGCTTTTTTAACATCTCCGGAACTTGAGACATCAAATCTGCTTATTTCTCCATCCCCCCCGTTATCCCTTACCATGCTGAGGGTATCTGCCGCTGCTTGATCGTCCGATCTGAAATTGATGATAATATAGAATCCATCCTTAGCAAGCTCAACACATATAGCGCGACCGATCCCTCTGCTCCCGCCAGTAATAACAGCTACTTTTGCATCATTTTTATTGCTCATATCCCTCACCCCGGAACCGATTTCACGATTTGCACACTGACCTTTCCCACGAGTTCCCCGTCTACTCTTATCATCCCTAAGATTTCGTGGTAGTTTTCAAAATCGAAGACTCTTTTTACCTCAGTCATTATTTGACTGCCCAGAGGTATCGTTTCGCGATAGAAAACCGCCTCTTTCACCCCTGCCAGCCATCCCTTCCCCTCGGTATTCTTCCCCTTTTTCTTGAGTTCTTCCCATCCGATACATATACCCGCAGTTTGAGCAACGAGTTCTATCAAGACAATCGCATTTATCGAATCTCCTTCAATTAACGGCCATTTTCCGGTAACCGTAGATTTCGAGACAGCACCCTCTTTATCAACTTCGATTATGCTGTCAATGAGCTTCATACCATTTCGGTGGGGCAGGAGTTCCTCGATATCAACGCTCACCATTGGGTTTTCTCCCGACATACTGAGTTCATGTGGCATATCTTCCAAGAAAATGAGATTGACCGGAAATAACTTTGGTGATAATC
>DAOVUP010000042.1 GCA_030632525.1 Desulfobacteraceae bacterium
ATAGAAAGGCGAGTCGTTCTGGAGGACTCAGCTGCATATTTCGAGGCTCTGCAAGAAGCCCAAAATGGCGATATGGAATCTCTTAAGAAGATTATCACTCAAGCGTTGATAGGTACTTTAACTACTGATGGATAACCAGCGTGTGTACTCGGACGCGCGCCGGTAACACGCGGCGAACCCCGCGGTAAGATGAAAAGTTAGGCGCAATTAGATCGGTCAAATTGATAAAAATGCATGAAGAAAATTAAAAGAACAAGGACTTATACCAAAAAGCTAAAAATAGTTCAACAAGTAATTGGCATTCAATTAATGAAAAGGCCAAATAGAACAGACCCGTCCATAGCCCTTCTGAGGCTAGGAAGGGATTACTTGTAGAGAAGACTTAAAGAAAAGCTTGCTACTCTCTTTTAGGCTTATATGGCTGTTGGAAATTCAGATTCAATACTCTTGTACGAATAAGCTCTTTGACATAAAGGACGCTTGGCAGTTTTTCAATAGCTTCTCTGATTTTACCCATTGAAGGATGGATATAGGTTTCGGTACTTCGAGGCGACGAATGGCCCAGAAGGCTTTGAATAACCAAGATATCCACATCGTTATCATTAAGATGAGAGGCAAAGCTGTGCCGTAGCGTATGACACGTTACATTAAACTGAACATTCAAGGGGGCATACCGTACTATCTTTTTGAGGTTATCCTCCATTGTTCTAATCGCCAGGCGATTTCCCTTTTTTGAAAGAAACAGCGCATCACTTTCCCAACTGCGATAAAAGTGGGGCCGTACTGCCAGATATTGAGTCAATATTTCTTCTAATTCCTTATTCATGTGTAGGGTGCGGGGCTTGTTGCCTTTTCCAATAACAGTGATCTTATGGTTTTTAAAATCGAGGCTATTGATATCGAGAGCATGGACTTCACCAACCCTGAGGCCTGTTTGGTACATAAGGGCATAGACGGCATAATCTCTAATACCGAGAACGGTCCCGGTATCAATTGACTCAAATAGTATTTTAATCTTTTCAGGCACTAAGGCATGTGGTCGTTGGCGGTAACCTTGGCGTATTTTCAGAACATCATAAAATGGCAGGTTTTCTGCTGAAGGAATATTTTTGAGCTTTAGGAAATTCGCATAGCTTCTCAATGTAAAGATTTTGCGGTTAATGGAAGCGCCACAATTTGTACGCTCCTGTTTCAGGTAATATTGAAACCCTATAATAGAAGGGCCGTCGATAGTTTTTACGTTCTTTCTCCGGACAAAGTTTTCAAAAAGAGACAAGTCAACTCGATTGCTTTTAACGGTTTGGTCGCTGATTTCGTAGATGGTTTTGCGGTAATTGAAGAAATCATTGATGTGATGCATGAAATCCCTGGTTGCTACTGCCATGACACCCTCCCGGAAGTTGAGACGTAATTTAACGCCTGTTGTTGGAGTTTATCTGATACGTGGATATAGATAGCTGTTTCGGCGATTGAGGCATGTCCCATCATGGCCTGGATGGCGGCCAGAGGAACGTTCTGGTGATACATTTCGGTGGCGAATGAATGTCTGAGCACATGAGGAGTCACTCGATCCTCAATGCCGGCTTTACGGGCGTGTTCTTTGACAATACTCTGAACCCGATCGTTTGAGATGCCCTTATTTTCGGCAACGGGGAAAAGGGGCGCCAGTTTTTTCTTTGGCGACTGTGGGTGGGCCAGATAACAGGATAGATGATGGAACAGTCTATCGACGACAAAGAGTGCCCGCTGCTTTTTGTTTTTTCCACGGATGCGAAGCAGGCCGATATTTTTTCCGTGATCAGGTTCAAAATCTCGGACTCTCAGCCCGGTCAATTCGCTGATCCTGAGACCCAGTGCCCAAAGGAGGGAGACCATCATATAATCTCTTTTTCCAAGCCATGTGGTTTGATCAAAGGAGCCAAGCAATTTGAAAGCGTCCTCGGTTGATATCGGCTTTATTTTGCCGCGAATCCTTGGTATCGGGGGGAGTGATTGGGCAGGGTTCGTGGTGATAACGCCCATTTTAACCAAAAAGGTAAAAAAGCTTTTCAGTGCATATTGGTGGTGTCCGAGCCTGCTGTAACTGATGCCGGTCTGTTTCAGGAATGTAAGCCATAGAACCAGATGGGTTCCTTCGGCCTTTATCGGATCGAGCTTCAAAGGCTCTTTGGCAAACTCACAAAAGGCCTGGATGCATGACGTATAGACCTGAACCGTATCCAGGGCATAGATTCTGACATTCTCAAGTTCTTTACGATATTGATCAATGAGTGCGATCATGACGTCTCCTTTTTCATGTATGGATGTTGCCGCATGTAAACGGCATATTGATCCGGATTGAGATGTGCGTATTTCAAGGTATTGGAACGTCTTGCGTGTCCCAGAACATGCTGGGTAACATCAATGCCGGCCACCTTATTCAGAAGGGTTGCTGCTGTGTGACGGAACAAATGTGCATGCAATTTTTTCTCAATGCCGGTTTGGTCGGCAATTGTTCTAAAGATATTCTGGAGAGAGCGTTGTGAAATGCGTCGATTTCGTTTGGACAAAAACAACGGCCCGGTTTTTCGTCGGCTCATGTTCAGGTATTTTTGCATCAGTTCGCAGAGGACATAAGGCATTAGCAGCGTGCGTCTGCGTCGACCTTTTTCATAAATCCATATCAGCCCGCATGTGAGATCGACATCCTGGACATTCAAGGAAACCAGGGACGATGTGCGCAGGCCGAGCATGCCGAGCAGCATGACGATAGTGAGATTCCGCAATTCAATCAGCGAATCTGTTCGATGGCTTAAGCTTTTGATAATTTGATTGAATTCACCGATGGTCAGGTACTTTGGGATTGTCCTCTCGATTTTTGGATACGGCAGATCCCTGGCGATATTTTTTGATATCCATTGATTTAGAACCAAGAAATGAAAAAACTGCCTGAGGGTCCAGACCCGCGATTTTTTCACGTGTACTGAAGGCAACTTGAAATCTGATACAAAATCGATAAGATGGGTGTAGGCAATCGCCCTGGGTGATTTTACTCTTTTGGATTTGATAAATACGTTGAATTCTTTGAGACGGGCGGTCAAAGTTCCTATGGACCGCTCTGAGAAACAGGCTATTTGGCAATAGCTCAGAAATTGTTCAACATATTGATGAAGCATGAAGGCACCTCCGTCAGGAATATCTCCTCATGCTCCATTATCAACTATCTGATTTTACAATGCAAATTACGCTAACTGCGGGGTTTGTGGGTTATGTGGTTTTCATAATCATCTTTAAGTCTACCAATGTTGGAGGTGCTCTCATGACAAAAGCTATAGATAAGAAGAAAAAAGGACATTGGGGACGAAGGGCCCCCTTTTACCTCATCAAGAATTTCAATTGAGCATTGGCTTCCCTGGAAGTCTTCCAGGATATGATAGACAGGCGAGAAGACCGTGTGCTGAAAGCTTTTACAGGACTGGAAGGTGGTATAGTGGCAAGTGGTTCGACCTGTGGTGTGGTAACAGGCGGTGCTTTAGGGCTCGCACTGATTCACGATAATGTGCTGCAAGAGAGAGGAATTGCCGCAGAGGCGGGAGTGCTGTCTCTAATTGGGGAATACATCAGATGGTTTGAAGAAAGTTTTGGCTCGTCATTTTGCAGAGAAAGAAGTGGTGTAGATTTTTATACAACTATGGGACAGCTACGCTATTTTTTGCCAGGTGACAGGGTTGGAAAGTGTTTGTGGCATATTAGAGGCTCAATGAGACACCTGTATACCTATCAGGAGAAAGATTTGCCTGGAATGGATCTGGAGCCGAAGGAAATGCAGGGTGAACCAATACATTGTGCGAAGGCTGTATTAAGAGGTATAAGAGATCGCACTGGGATAGGTGACCCACTTCTTGAGCGTTTGTCTTTCATTTTTGATGGGGGAGTGGGCCTTCAAGGGGGAGTTTGTGGTGCTCTCGCCGGGGCAGTCATGGGCATAAATCTCCTAATGGGAATGAATATTCGTGATACCAAATATTTTCAAACACTTAAGGCATTTGCCGTTGGTCATATTAATCTGCTCTTAGATAAACCTATTGGAAAACCTGAACCCTTTGGTGTAGGTAAGAATATCGTACAAAGATTCAGAGAGGAAGCAAGCGCGACAGAATGCCATACCATTACGGAGAAGGAATTTTCTGACTGGACTGACTTTCAAATGCATATATCCTCTTCTGATAAATGCACCGGATTGATCGAGTTTGCCACAACTGAGGCATCCAATGCTATCCAAAGATTGATGTAAGAGACTCACAATAGCAATCCTCATAGGCGTCATAAACAACTTTGCTTTTCCGACCTATGCCCTTGCATGCCCTTTAAGTTTAATTTTATGATGGGGATGTATAGCACACTTTATCCCTACAGAGAGAGAAAGGCAGGCCTCTGGGATGATGTAAGGGATTGGGGTCGGACCAAGGTAACTCCCTTTAATAATTGTTAATGTGACCAAATAATGGCCTATTTCATACTTTAGAGTAATGTTTTTGGGGCGAAAAAGAGGCTTTTATGATTAAGGCGGTGCTTTCAAGTTTCTTAGAACGGTGTTTTTACCCTCAAAAAAATATCCTTTCTTTTCTGTTGACATGATACTAATATGTGATACTATATTATCTTGAATAAAAAGCAACGGCAGACTTTACAGAAAGTATTTGAAAAACCGGAGCGCTCGGATATTTTATGGAATGATATTGAGGGGTTATTTTTAGCTCTTGGCGCTGAAGTAACCGAAGGCAAAGGGTCACGCGTACGGGTGGCGCTCAATGGTGTTCGTGCTGTTTTTCACCGGCCCCATCCTGAGCGGGTAACAAACAAAGGGGCTGTAAAGTCTGTGCGAAGATTCTTAATGGAATCGGGGGTGAAACCATGATGGAATATAAAGGATATTTTGCAAAGGTTGAGTTTGATGATGATGACAACATCTTTCATGGCGAAGTTATCAATTTGAGAGATGTGATTACATTTGAAGGTGAAACAGTAATAGAGCTTAAGAAGGCTTTTCAAAATTCAGTTGACGATTATCTTGATTTTTGTGCCGAGCGAGGGGAGGACCCCGAAAAGCCTTACTCTGGTAAGTTTGTTGTACGCGTTGAACCAGAGATTCATAAGAATATTACAGTAGAAGCTCGGAAATCAGGAAAAAGTCTTAATGTTTGGGTTTGTGATGCAATATCTAAAGCATTGAAGAACACCACCAAACAAAGGCACGCACCCTGATCCAAAGGCCTGAAGGCTTTTGAATGGAAGAGGGACATCCCTAAGTAAATAAAGCAAAAAATAGAAAGTTATTTTTTTGCAGTCGAACCCATATATATGGCCGAAATGGCGACAATACATCCCAGAATTTCCATATGCCCTGTGGGCCTGCTGAAGAAGAGGATATCCCAGATGAAAGATAGGCTTGGTTGAAGAAGGAGCACCAGCCCCGCCCGGGATGCATCCACCTTAGTGATTGCTCTTGAGATTAAGACCCACCCAAGCACCTGCCCGATTACACCATATGCGATGAGTGAAGCCCATGATTCCATGTCCGGTATTGCAAATGACTCACCCTCGAATATCATCCTGACCGCAAGCAGGGCGGAGGTTGAAAGGGATATTAGTGCTATGGCGGAAAATGGGGAAACATCTTCTTCCAGAGATTGCAGTTTTCTGAGTGTAAGCAGATAGCATGAGTATGAGAGCGCTGCCAGCAGTCCCAACAACACACCGAGTTTATAATCGGGGTCAAGGGCCGACCAGTCAGAACCCATAATTAAATAAAGCCCAAAGAGCCCAATGGGAACGGAGAGGGCGTATCGAATGGTCAGCTTTTCATTTAAGATGATGATCCCGAACCCTGCGAGGAAGAAAATCTGAAAATTGGCAAGGATGGTTGCCAGTCCTGGCCCGATAAAGAAGATGCTTCTATGCCACAATATGAGGTCGATAGCAAAAAAGGCACCACATATGATCATCAGGCCAAGGGTTTTCCACCCATACCAAAGTTTTTTCCCTGAAACGAGGGCGATTGCCGTCAGCAGCAGACCGCCGAAACACATGCGGTAAAATGCTGAAGAAGTGGGCCCTACATTTGCAAGTTTAACAAAAACCGGGCAGAAGCTTATCATCACAGCTCCCGTAACCAATTGATGTATGCCGCGGATTCTTAAATTCTTTGAAAAGCCGGATGATGCCTTCGTCACAGCAATTATCCTTTAAGCCAGGAGTCAGATGAAATTTAAAAAGCCCAGTACCGGGTCGGCCGGGGTAAGATAGAAAAAGCCAATGTTTTTCTCTGTGTCTCTGAGTCTCTGTGGCTATTCTGTATTTTCAGCAATCAACTCATCCACCGGACCAAATCCGAGGGCCCGGGTCGGGCAGATCCTGACACAGGCGGGTTCCAGACCGTGGTCTACCCTTTCAATGCAAGAATTACACTTGCTCATTTTCTTCCCCTCCAAAAACCCCGGGGCCCCAAAGGGGCAGGCCGTGAGGCAACTGCGGCAGCCGATACAAAGATCCGGGTTTACCTGAACGATACCGTCCTGACTCCTTCTTTTAATGGCCCCGGTGGGGCAAACGATTACACAGGGTGCGTTTCCACAATTAAAGCAGGAAATGGAGGCAAAAGAGATCTCAGCAGAGGGATAAATACCTGTTTCAATCTTTGCGACATACCTGAAACCAGGGCCGTTTTCCGGCAAATCATTCTGATCCATACATGCCACAACGCACGCCATACAGCCGCTGCAACGTGAAACATTAAGAGAAAAGCCTAATTGTGTCATACATCCAGTTCCGTAAATATTATGAGGTTTTTGTGACTTCACAGAGAAGGGATTTAAATCCCGGATAACCCGATATGGGATCGACGTAATCAGGTTCAATCAGCTGATTGATGTCCGCCTCAGGATAACCGTGGTATATGTTGATCGTACCCTGGGGTACGATTTCGGTCAGATTGGCCTTTACCCGTATAAGGCCCCTTTGCGTCGATAGCTCGACCCAGTCACCCGGAGATACATCCCTGTCGTGTGCATCTAAGGGGTTTATATCCACCATAGGATCAGGACGGAGGCTTCTGATCCAGGGAAGTCTGAAGGTCCTGGAATGGACATATATGGGAAGCCGTGCTCCGGTGGTGAGGATAAGGGGGAACTCCCTGGCGACCCCCGGGGTTGAGTGAGGGCTGAGCATTGGCTCCTGATAACGGGGAAGCGGGTCTAACCCTGCCTCCTTTAAAATGGTGGAAGCGAACTCCATTTTTCCGGACGGAGTGTAAAAGCCGGTCTTTTCATACTTCCTATAAGGTGGCATACGTATGTCTTTGAGTGTATATCCCCCCGGAAATTTCTTGAGATTCTCCACTTTGAGACCGGCCGAGTCTAATATCCAGTCCATACATTCCTCATAACCTTTTTGCAGTAAAGAGTCAGCGGGGGCCAGTCTGGAAGCCAGAGCTAAAATGATATCGACATCAGGACGCGACTCGCCTATGGGTTTGATGACAGGGCTGGTCCATATGACATGCTGTTCAGGGTAAAACTTGAGCTCACTTCTTTCAAATGAGCTACAGGCAGGTAGTATCAGATCTGCCAGTCTGGCCGTATCGGTCATAAATAGATCCACATCCACCAGGAAGTCCAGCATTTTCAGGCTGTCACGCATGTAGTCGGATCCAGGCCACATGCGGTGATTCATTCCAAAGCCGAGGACCGCACGAACTGGGTAGGGCTTTTGGCTTTTTATCTGAAAGGGGAGATGAATGGCTTGGGCCTCAGGAATAAGCTTGCACCAGGCAGGATACAGATCTTCTCCTATGCGCGGGGGCATTTTCTCCCAGCGGCGAGGCTGTTCAAACTCCTGCTGTCGGGTTGCCACGCCATTTGCCACATAAAGATAGGCAGGCGGGACAAAATAGTTTCCCCCTTCACGGTCAAAATTCCCGGTAAGCCCTATGAGGGCGGTTATGGCACGATGGTTCTGAATCCCGTTGGTATGATGAACAGTGGCATTGGGCCCGTTCAACATGCCAGCGGGTTTTGTAGTGGCATAGAGCCTCGCGGCCTTCCTGATCAAATCAGCCGGGACACCGGTGATCTCCCCGGCAGCCGTGGGTGGGAATTCCTGGACATAATCCCTGTATTCATCAAATCCCACGCTCCAGTTATCTATGAATTCCCGGTCAAAGAGCCCCTCTTCAATGATGACATGGGCCATGCCCAGGGCGAGGGCCCCGGAGGTTCCGGGTCGTATCCGGAGATGGATATGTGCATGGGAAGTGAGTGGCGTTATGAGTGGCCCAACTTCGATAATCTTTATCCCTTTCTCCATTATGTCCAAC
>DAOVUP010000233.1 GCA_030632525.1 Desulfobacteraceae bacterium
AAAGTTTGGAGTTTGGAGTGCCTAAAGTTAAGGAATTCTCTATGATCATAAATTTAAAAAGGCAGCTCTTTATTTAAAATTGGCACGCCAAAGGCGTACCAAAACTTTAGGCACTTTAGCTCACTTTAGGCACTTCAAACTTCAAACACCTATTTTATCCTTTTAGCCGCCAATCTGGCCATCCGGGGAACATACACTTCTATAATTTCTCCGCGATACCATGCTTCGCCCCTCAGGCTGTCTCTCAGAGTGCAACATTCGGTTGACGCTGCGATCTTACCTGCCTCGTTTAACTCCTCGTCGCTCAGCGGCTTTCCCTTCAAAAAAGCTTCTGCCTTGTAGGCCCTGACCGGCGTTGGGGCTGCCACTGTCAGTGCAATTCTCGTGTCTGAAATAATTTCACCATCCAACTTGACAGAGACTGCAATGCCCAATATGGGAAGATTCATTGCCTTCCTTCTCGAATGTTTCCAGTAGGCACTTCCAAAATGCTCCATTTCAGCCGGTATTTGAATCTCGGTGAGGACTTCATCCTTTTTCAGGACTGTCTTGTATGTACCGGTAAAAAAATCAGTTATGGGCACGCTCCGTTTTCCCTCTGGGCCTTCCATAAAAACCAAGGCATCGAGAACCAGGAGGGGTCCGGCCGTATCGGCAGAAGGCGCTGCGTTACAGATATTTCCGCCAAGGGTAGCAACGTTTCTTACCTGGACAGATCCTACCCGGGAGGCGCCGTCATGCAGGGCAGACAGTTCAGCCTTAACCAATTCGGACTGTTCCAACATCCTGTGAGTTGTCAGCGCCCCTATATGATAGCCGCGCCTCTTCTCTATATATTTAAGGTCCTTAAGCCCCCGTATGGAAACCAGGACTTCCGGGGTTTTTTTCGTATTCCTGATTTTTACCATCACATCAGTCCCCCCGGCAATCAGGGTGGCCTTTGGGCCATGCTCTTTCAAAAGACCGAGGGCCTCTTCCAAATTACCAGGTCTTAGGTAATCACAATCAATCATCTCAATACCTCATTTTTAACAGTTATCCCGGTTGTCAAAAACTCTCTTGCTTTTCCTCTCTGACCTGGGCAGAGAACCGTATTCGAACAGCTCGATATCCGTACTTACCATGATCTGTTTTTTGATTTCCCCTTTGATCTTCCTGCTCAGTTCGGAATCTTGGGTTGGGTCAACCCCCTGAGCCCGCTCCACCTTTAGGGTCATGTAGTCTTTGCCGTCGTCCTTCCTGCCTAAGAAGATCTGATATTCGCTTCCAATGCCCTCAATCCCTGACAGGGCATGATCAACCTGGCCCGGATAGATGTTTACCGCCCTGAAGATAATCATATCATCGGAGCGCCCTAAGATGCGATCGTGCCTGGGGAGTATGGAACCGCAGGGGCATCCCCCCGGTATCATCTTAGTGAGATCCCTGGTCCTGTAACGAATCAGCGGAACTCCCTCTTTCTCTAAGGTAGTCACCACCATTTCTCCTATTTCACCCTCAGGCACAGGATCAAGGGTATTCGGATCTAAGATCTCCAAGATATAATAATCAGCCCAGTAGTGAATCCCCGTATGGTAAATACAATCCAATCCTGTTCCAGGCCCGTACAGTTCCGTCATTCCGGGAACATCGAACATATCATCCAGGTCCAACAGGTCACTAATCCGTTTTCTCATGGCGTCACTGCTTCGTTCAGAACCGATGGTCATCTTTTTGAGATTTATCCTGTCCTTTAAGCCCCGTCTATTTACTTCCTCAGCCATCAGAAGTCCCATTGACGCAGTGCACATTATGGCCGTTGTCTGGAAATCCACCAGAAACTGGCACTGCATATCCAGATTCCCGGGGCCTGCCGGAATAGCCATGGCTCCAAATGCCTCACATCCCATCTGAAAACTGATCCCGGCCGTCCATACACCGTAGCCCACGGCGATCTGGATTCGGTCCTCAGAGGTTAGACCGGCCATTTCATAACAGCGCGCAAAAAAATGGGTCCAGTCTTCAATATCTTTTTGGGTGTAGCAGAGCACCTTCCTCTTTCCCGTAGTCCCCGAGGATGCGTGAATACGCACCACCTTGTCAAAGGGAACGGATAGGAGCGGAAAAGGGTACCCCTCCTGGAGATCAGTGGCGGTCGTGAACGGGAAATGTCTCAGGTCATCAAGAGAATGGATATCTCCAGGCTGAACACCTGCATCGTCCATCTTTTTCTTATATGCGGAAGAGCCATTGTAGGCGTGCGCCAGTGTCCATTTCAGTTTTTTTAACTGGTGATTTCTCAGCTCTTCATCTGTATTCATTTCAGGCATAAAGGTCTTTGGCATTTCTTATTTCACCCCTTGTGATTGATGATTGTTGATTGTTGATTGAAAAACAGCATAAAAAAGGCGTTGTTGTGGCACTTGGTTCCCAATCAACAATCGCCAATCATCCATCATCAATCCTATTGCGCCATATTAGGGATAAGCAGAACGATGTCTGGAAAAATAATCAAGAGAATAATACAGATAATACAGGCCAGCAGAAAAAAACTCACACTCTTGAAAATAGTGCTGAGTTCTATTTCAGGGGCCAATGCCTTGACGACATATATATTAACGCCTACGGGCGGAGTAATCGCGCCCATTGTTGTCACCATGGTCAGGATAATGGCATACCATATGGGATCAAAGCCAAGGGCCATTCCCAAAGGAAAAAATATAGGGATTGTCAGCACAAGGAATCCAAGGGAGTCGATAAAACAGCCACCAATCAGATATATTAACAATATTAACACTAACACCACATATGGAGAGACCGGGAGGGAAGAGGCAACATCCGCAATAATAAAGGGGAGTCTTGTTACGGCTAAGAAACGGCCGAAAATTATGGCGCCTGTGACCAGAAAAAAAACCATACATGATATTTTTAGGGAATCTCTTATTGAATTGATAAACCCCTTCCAGGTCAGTCTCCTTGTCCCAACCGTTACAAGGAGTGTGAAGAAAACGCCAACTGCCCCTGCCTCTGTTGGTGTAAACAGGCCAGCGTAGAGCCCCCCGATTACCAACACAAATATGGTAATCGCTTCGATAACACCGACAAGGGATATAAGCTTCTCTTTGAAACTTGTCTTTGGTCCTGCCGGACCGTACTCAGGCTTGATCCTGCATATGACAAATATGGTGAGTACAAAAAGGATTCCGAGGAGAATGGCCGGCAGGATACCGGCAAGGAAGAGCTTTATTATAGATTGCTCTGTTTGAAGGCCGATTACTATGAGGACAACACTGGGAGGCATCACAGTCCCTAATGTCCCGCCAGTAACTACTGTTCCGCTGCTTAATCTCGTATCATATCTATATTTGGTCATTTGCGGGAGGGCGACGGTACCCATGGTAGCGGCTGTAGCAGTATTCGAACCGCAGATGGCGGCAAAAAGTTCATCTGCGCCGATAGTGGCAATAGCCAACCCCCCCCGCCAGTGTCCAAACCACTTGTATGCCGCGTTATAAAGTCGTTCAGCAATACCCGAATTGAATGCAAGGTATCCTAAGAAGATGAAAAGGGGTATGACTGTCAGGCCGTATT
>DAOVUP010000259.1 GCA_030632525.1 Desulfobacteraceae bacterium
GATTCCAGAAGCATGCCGGAGCTAAGAGGGCAAGGGAGCCAAGTAGTTTATTTATATGCGGTCCCTGGTTCGTATAATCATTTCCCACGAAGAGGGTCGGTTTCTGGAACAGGGATGGAAAGTCCTCAAATTTCAGGCTGGCATCGGCCCCTGATCTTATTAGCTCCCCGCTATCGTTCCATGTGAATTGAGCGGTAAAGGCCTCTCCTTTCCTGGAGGTTAGAACAGGGACCACGGGTAAATCCGCATATGGGATTTGACTCGCCATAGCCTCGAGGCTCGATATACCGACAACCGGCACGCGAAGGGCGTGGCATAACCCTTTTGCAAGGGAGATCCCTACCCTCAGACCGGTAAAACTCCCCGGGCCTGTTGCAACCGAAATGCACTTTACATCCCTGATATTGGATTTTGAGGAGTTGAGCATAAAATCGAGGGCCGGCATAAGGCTTCCAAAATGGCCTTTCCTTCCAGGCAGCAGGTATTCTGTCAAGAGAGTTCCATCCTCAGCCAAAAGGGCAAGAGCAAACTGCAGGGTAGATGTGTTTATGGCTAAGATCATATGCGAACTTCGTGTTTCGGGTTACGAGTTACGGGTTGCGAGTCGGAGCGAAGCGTAGATCCCGCAGCAGGCGGGATTACGGGTTATCGCCAATCGACCAATCATCCCCGCCATCAATCTGATCAAGGCGGGATTTTTGCTTTGCTTCAACAATCATTCAAGGAGCCTTTTTATATCATTATAGACCACGAAGACCATCAGGAGCACAAGGAGGAATATACCCACTTTCTGTAGAAACTCACGTTTTTTGATATTGAGAGGTCTACCAATGACAAGCTCTATCAGGAGTAAAACAATAAAACCACCATCAAGGATCGGTACTGGCAGAAGGTTCAGGATCCCTAAGTTGATACTGATAACGGCTGTGAAAGGGATCAGATAGGCCCAGTTTTCCTTAGCTAATTGGCCTGTCATCTGGCCAATGAGGATAGGGCCACCAACAGTCTCAATGGGAATGACTCTCTGAATAAGCTTCACGACGGTCATGCAGGTCAGCTCAATTATTTCCCAGGTCTTTAGGAATCCTTCTTTAAGGGCACTTAAGGGGCCAAGACTGATTTTCTCAAATTTGCCGGCAGAGACAATCCCGATAAGGGGCGATTTTATCTCTTCGCCAAAGATATTCTTGGTTACAGAGATCTCCGGAACTACCGTGAGGGCAACAAAACCCTCTCCCCTTTTTACTGTTATGTCAATTGGTTGACCCGTATTGCCCTGGATGACTTCTTTGATCTGAGGCCATGTATCTGTTTTTTTGCTCCCCACGGACACGATGATATCACCTTTTAGAAAACCTGCTCTGCTGGCTGGTGAACTTTCTCTTACCTGCCCGATTTCCGGGGTCATGACATGGATCCCTGCCACAACATAAAAACTGCAGAAGATGAGCAGGGCCAGAATAAGGTTGAATATGGGCCCTGCAGCAACAATGGCAATCCGTTTGAGCGCATGCTTGTTACTGAAAGATTTTTCTTTATCTTCAGGGGAGAGGGGCTCATCTTCTTCATCGGTGTTTTCTCCCAACATCTTTACGTAGCCCCCGAGCGGTAGAGTGGAAATGAGATACTCTGTTTCTCCCACCTTTTTACCCACCAGTTTGGGACCAAAACCCAATGAGAACTTGAGGACCTTTACACCAAAATATTTGGCAGCCAGAAAATGACCTAACTCGTGAAAAAATATCAGGACGCCAAGAACGACAAGGAAAGGGAGTATATAGTATATAAAAAAATGTATGGATTGATCTAATTGCATATTTGTTCTCCAGATTTCAACTACTTAATCCCGCTTCAGGCGGGACTTAACTAATCAGCTACTCAATTGCCCCCTGGCCGTTTCTCTTGCCCATCTGTCAGCGGCTAAGACCGCTTCAATGGTTTCGACAGGAGAATGGGTATGGACGTTCATGGTTTTTTCTATGAGATCAGGGATGTCTAAGAAACCGATCACCCCTTTCAGGAAGGCGTCGACGGCTATTTCATTGGCTCCGTTGAGAACGGCAGGCATGCTCCCACCTTTTGTCGCTGCTTTAAGGGCCAGGTCCAGACATTTGAATTGCTTCATGTCGGGTCTTTTAAAACTGAGGGTCCCAACTTTTTCGAGATCTAATGGGGTAAGGTCGTTACGTATATGTCGCGGATAGGAGAGCGCATAAGAGATGGGAATGGTCATGTCAGGAATCCCCATCTGACCTATGATAGACCCGTCCTTATATTCTACCATGGAATGTAAAATACTTTGGGGATGTATAAGGATATCTATCTGATCCACTTCCAAATCAAACAACCATTTGGCTTCGATGACCTCCAGGCCTTTATTCATCATGGTGGCCGAATCTATGGTGATCTTAGTACCCATACTCCAGTTGGGGTGTCTGAGCGCCTGGGCAGCGGTTACCTCACGCATCTCATCGAGGGACAGGTCCCTGAAAGGTCCTCCTGAAGCGGTCAGAATCACACGTTTAAGATCCTCCTTCATATGCCCTTTCAAAGACTGGAGACTGGCGCTGTGTTCACTATCCATAGGCAGGATAGAAACATTTCTTTTTTTTGCTTCGGCCATTATAAGCGGACCCGCCATGACCATGGTTTCCTTATTGGCCAAGGCGATATCCTTTCCGGCCTTAATGGCTTCATAAGTGGGTATCAGGCCTGCTGCGCCGGTCATTGCTGAAATAACGGTATCCACGCTTTTCAAGGTTGCCAGATGTACAAATCCCTCGACGCCAAAGAAAACCTCGGGAGCGTTGCCTGCGGGTAGGCGGCTCTTCAACTCGGTTGCTAAGGATTCTTCCAAGACGGCCACGGCCGCAGGTCTGAAGGCTTCTATCTGGTGTAAAAGAAGATCCTTGTTTGTGCCGGCTGAAAGGCCAAAAACTTTGTACTTTTCAGGATTGGATCTAATTAGCTCGAGGGCTCTGACTCCGATTGACCCTGTAGATCCTAAGATGGTTATATTTTTCATTTTGACTTATTATGCGCTTTCGCTACTATATAAATATTGATGGTCGCGTAAGTGTCGAAAATTGCAGGGCTTGAAACAATA
>DAOVUP010000058.1 GCA_030632525.1 Desulfobacteraceae bacterium
CACGATATTATTTTCCGGCTGCTGTTTGGTCATGCCTGAGCCGCCACCACCGAATATGCCGCGGAGGAAAAGCGCTTTCTTATTCTGAACATCATATCGTTCTCTCAATAATTTTGCCCATAACTTCCTTGCCGCCCGAAATTTTGTCACTGTCTCCCAGATGTTACCATAGATATTCAGATTAAAAGAAAACCTGCCAACAAAGTCTTCTGCCTTGTATCCACGGGCGACCACGTTATCGATATAAGCAAAGGCGATCAATAAGGCATAGGAAATTTCTTGTGCCGGCGTACAACCGGATTCTCTGATATGGTACCCCGCAACAGAAACCGGATTACACCTCGGTAGTTCCTTCATTGAATACTCTATAGTGTCACCGATAAGCCGCACTGCTGGTTCCACAGGATAAATCCACGCTCCCCTGCCAACCATCTCCTTGAGGATATCGTTCTGAGGAGTGGCTGAGATCTCTTCTTTCTTATACCCAAATTTTTCCGCCATCGCCTGATACATGGCAAGCATGATCGAGGCCACTGCGTTAATTGTCAGGCCGCTCCCGATACGGTTCAGTTGGATATCCTTGAACGCGATCTCAAAATCCTTCAAGGAATCAATGGCCATACCTACGCGCCCCACTTCACCCTCTGCCATAGGATCGTCGGAATCATAGCCCATCTGCGTGGGGAGATCGAAGGCAACATTAAGCCCCGTTTGCCCATGGGAGATCATTAGTTTGAATCGTTCGTTTGTCTCCTCTGGCGTACCAAACCCTGTATACTGACGGGTTGTCCAGTTTCTACTCCTAAAACCCATGGGGTGAATACCCCGGGTAAAAGGAAAATCGCCCGGATCGGCAAGGTCCTTCTCGTAACTAAAACCGATCTGTTCAAGGTCATCGGGTGTATAAACCGGCTTGATCTTTATGCCCGACTGAAGCGTGACCTCTTTGATAGCATCTTTTTCATCTTTGATATAAGTGGCTACTCCCATGATTCCCTCATTTTCTTTTTATGTGATTTAACTGTGGTTCCATTAAAGGGACAATCAGCTGCGTGCCCAAAAGGTTCAGTATATGCGTGGATGGTCACAGACTATTTCGCTGCATTTTCCCCGATAAACTTTACGATCTCATCAAAGTGAACTCCCCCTGGGAAGATTCCATTCACTCCAATCTCCTTAAGGGTCGGTATGTCTTTGTTAGGAATAACACCACCCACAACAATCAGTTTATCACCAATATCCTGTTCTTTCACCATCTCCATAAGTTTCTTACAAATGGGAATGTGGGCCCCGGACATGATGGAAAGACCAATAACGTCAGCATCTTCCTGGATGGCCTGGTTAACAATGCTGGGCACAGTCTGGTGAAGTCCCGTATAAATAACTTCCATCCCGGCTTCCCGCATGGCGTGGGCGACTACTTTGGCCCCCCTGTCATGGCCATCCAGCCCTGGTTTGGCCAAAAGGACCCTTATCTTTCTCTCTGCCATATTTATTAGGTCTCCTGATTAAATAATGCCTTGGATGTTTTGCAACTCATTGATAATAAATAACTTTTTTCGAGTAATGATTTCTTGCCTTGCACATGTAATAATAGAGGACGTAAGGCGCAATGCAAAATTGTTTTTTCTGAATCCATCGTACCAGAGTTCTATAGCCCCGGCAATATCGAAAGTCGTTAACTAAAAATACGACTTCCAATAGGTTCCTAAGCCGCGATAGGTTAATGACAGGAGCTTTTTCCCCCAAATCTAATTTTGACGGCATCGTAAAAAGTCAAAATTTACAGCATTATTCAAGTTGACGCAGTCATAACTTGCTTAGATAATTCGAAATTCCTAAATACCTAAATTCCTAAATCCATGTGAAAAGAACTTTTTACATGGGCATCAATTTTCTAATTGCTGAAAAAAACAATCAATTTCAACTGGCTGGTCGTTCATGTAGAGCAGCCAGAACCTTCTCCGGGGTGACTGGCAGTTCATTAAAGCGCACCCCTATGGCATCGTAAATAGCGTTCAGGATGGCGGGGATAACCGGCTGTATGGGCCCCTCACCGCACTCCTTTGCTCCGTAAGGGGATTCCGGATCGTAGCTTTCTACTATTTCCGTATCTATTTCCGGCATATCCGCTATGGTGGGAATTCGATATTCATGAAGGTTGGGGTTAATGACCCTGTCCCCTTCAGCCACCATCTCTTCAAAAAGGGCCTGGCCCATGCCCATCACAATTGACCCTTCTACTTGACCCTCTACACTTATGGGATTGATAGCCTGACCACAATCTCCCGACTCGGTCACTTTCATGACTCGAACCTCTCCTGTCTCTATGTCTACCTCTACCTCAGCCACCTGGGCAGTGAACCCATAGGTTGGGGCATGCCCGATGTTCCCCCCCTGGACCTTGCCTGAGGCTGAACGCCGAGGTGGGGTATAATGGCCGGTGGCAGTTAACGGTCCCGATGCCGAGATGTACTTCCCCACCGCTTCCCAGAAATCCATGGATTTTTTTTGTTCAAATTGGGAGAGGATCTTTCCATTTTGCGAAGTGAGTTGTTCACCCTGAACCCCTAAGGAGACTGCCGCAACCCCAAAAAGTTTTTTATTAATCTCGAGGGCCGCCTCTTCCACGGCATGTCCGCAGGCCACGGTAACACGGCTCGAAAAAGTTCCTAAATCAAAAGGGGTTATCCCGGTATCTCCTGAGTAGACCTGGACATCGGAATAAGGGACCCCAAGTGTCTCTGCAGCAATCATCCCCATTACCATGTCTGATCCCTGTCCAATATCCGCAGCCCCGCAATAAACGCTTACGCCGGATTCAGTGTCTACCCGGATCAGGGCTGAAGAATGGGGTTTGTATGCGAGATATAGGGTGTAAGATGTCCCTGAACTATAATGTGCACCAGCCAGGCCAATCCCTTTCCCAAAGGGGAGCTTTCCTCTTTTCTCCAGATAACCGGAACGCTTTACCACATTATCCAGGCATTTCTTATACTCGGAATGACGTACATAGTTGTTGAGCGCTGTGGTGTGACCTGACTCCACAGCATTCTTCCGTTTTAGCTCATAGGGAGACATATCCAATTTTAAAGCAATTTCATCCAGCATGGTCTCTAACGCAAATCGAGGCTGTACCCCTCCCAATCCACGCATGGCACCGCAAGTCGGTTTATTGGTATAGACCCGCATCCCATGGAAACGAACATTCGGGACTTTATATGGCAGATGGAGCATGGCTGCACAATAGAACATGACCACCACCCCCCATCCCAGATAGGCACCGCCATCCATCAGGGTGTCAAAATCAATGGCCTGAAGTATTCCATTTTCATCCACACCCACCTTTATGTGCATACGCATGGGATGACGTCCTTTGTTGGTGAAAAACACCTCTTCTCTTTCAAAGGTAATTTTTACCGGCCTCCCGGTCCTGCGAGCCAGAAAGGCAGCGCAGAGCTCATTAGAAGCGACTTCTCCCTTTCCTCCAAATCCTCCGCCGATTGTTGGGAGGATAACGCGAATCCTTTGCATTGGAATTCCCAGAACCAGAGAAAGGGTCCTGTGCAGATAATGGGGAATCTGGGAAGATGACCAGAGGGTCAACCTCTCCCCCTCGTCGAACCTGGCCAAGGCTGAATGCGGTTCCATAAAGGCGTGATTTACGCATTGTGTATAAAAATTTTTCTCAAGCACATAAGCCGAACGGGACAGAGCCTGATCCACATCACCAAAGGACTGCTTCCCTTCATATATGATATTGTTTCCTTTTTTATCTTCATGAATTGGAACCGCTCCATCCTCAAGGGCCTCCTCTGGGGTTAGATAGGCAGGGAGAGGTTCATATTCCACATTTATAAGCTCCAAGGCCTCTGATGCAGTATCTTCATCAACTGCCGCAACAGCCGCCACCCCTTCGCCCACAAAACGCACTTTATCAATGGAAAGGGCCGATTCTGTAGGTGTTTGAGGCATTATGCCATACAAATTAGGGGCTTCTGACCCAACGAGAACTGCCTTTACACCAGGAAGGGCTTTGGCCTTCTTCGTATCGATAGAGAGAATCCGTGCATGGGCATGGGGGCTGCGTTTGATTTTGCCGACCAGCATACGTGGCAGCTTCAGATCATCCGTATATTGGGCTGCTCCGGTGGCCTTTTCCCAGGCATCCTTGCGAGGAAGGCCTTTGCCGATAACGGAAAAATCAAATCCGGACACGTTCGGGGCCTCCTTCATGTGCTCCCTGGCCAGCTTCGATTATGGCCTCTATTATTTTTTTATAACCGGTACAACGACAAAGATTGCCGGCCATTTCATATCTGATGTCTTCGGGATCAGGATCAGGTGTTTTCCTTAGCAGGGCCTTGGCAGAAAGAATCATTCCAGGTGTACAATAACCACACTGGATCGCCCCTTTCTTCACAAAGGTTTGCTGAAGGGGATGCAGTGTCCCATCTTTAGCCAAACCTTCAATGGTCTCAATATGCTTTCCCTGGCAGGAGATGGCCAAGGTGAGGCATGAGAGTATGGGCTTGCCTTCCATCAGGACTGTACAGGCGCCACAGTCTCCTGCCCCGCACCCTTTCTTGGTTCCGGTCAATCCAATCTTGTCCCTGATCACATCCACTAAGAGTTCGTTAGGCCTGACAATAACTTCAGAGGGTTCTCCGTTGATAATCAATTCAATCACTTGCTTCATATAAATTTGGTCTCCCAAACTGGAAAAACAGCGAAACGCAACAAATCATACATCCTATTCCCTGGTTTTAGTCTTTAGCGGTCTGGTCATGAATTCTGAAGGGATTTAGAGGCCATACTAAGGGCACGGGCTACCATAACCCTTACAATATCACGGCGATATTCCGCGGACCCTCTTATATCATCAATAGGAGATGATTCACTGGAGGCCACCTTTCCAGCTTGCTGAAAGTTATCTTCCGAAAGTGGCTTGCCTGTAAGGACTGCTTCTGCCTCATAGGCCCGAAAAGGTTTAGGCGCGACTGATCCTAAGGCAATGCGGGCCTTTTGACATCGTCCTTCAGTATCCATCAGGAACCACACGCCTACATTGACAATATCTATCTCCATTGCCCCTCGTAGCATCCTGCAGAGATATGCACTGCCTGAAACATTGGACTGCTCAGGGACAAAGACAGATTTCAGATATTCCCCTGGTCCCAGGTCAACCTTACGATAGTCCAAGAAAAAGGATTCAACCGGAAGATTTCGTTCTGAACCATTGCCTGCCACAGTCAACTCGCTGCCCAAGGCAATGAGTGCCGGAAGGGTTTCGGCCGAGGGAGAGGCGTTGCAAATATTCCCTCCCAACGTTGCCATGGCTCTTACCTGGGGAGACCCTAAAAGTCTCACTGCCTGGTACAACGCGAGGACCTTCTCACGGATCAAGGGGGATTCTTCAATAGCCGCGATCTTGGTGCCCGCCAGGATTTCAGTGCCTTTTCCCTCCTTGTGGGAAATTCCTTGAAGGGATTCCAAATTCCCGATATCAATTAAAACAGCGGGACTCTGAAACCCACCCTTAATCTGTACCAGGAGGTCAGTTCCTCCAGCCAAAATTTTGGCCTGACCCCCACATTCGCTAAGCAGTCTTTCCAATTCGGCCGATGTATCAGGACAATAATACTCGAATGCGGGTAATCCCATTACGGCCTGATCCCTCCTTGCCCTCTATGGCTTCCCGTCTTGGGATCCAGTTTGACCTCTGTGGTATCTGGGACTTTTTTTGTCAACACAACTATGTCCATGGCGTTTACTTCATTATCTTAAGCGCAGATTTGCATGGAAAAAGAAGGTAAGGCTATTATTAAATTTTTATCTCCTCCCATCTTTTTTCTCAGATTATTCCTTTCTCTTTAAGCGTCTGAATGTCATCATCCGAGTAATCCAACTGACCATAGATCTCGTGGTTATGTTCTCCGAATCGCGGGGGGAAAGGAAGTTTACGATTCGATTCTTCTAAAAATGGCGTCATATTGGGCGGTGGGGGCAGGGTGATCTTTGTCCCTGTGGCCGGGTCCTGTGAATATAGCAGCCTCCCTTCAACCAGGGGATCGGCGATCACCTCCGGAATGGTACTTATTTTGCTAACGGGAATTGTGAGGGAATTAAACAGGTCAATCAATTCCTCTGAAGTGTGGTTTTTAGTGCTCTCATTGATTACCCGGTTCACGTTATCTACGTCCTTTATCCGACCATCATTTTTTTCATACTCCGGTTTGTCAAGGGATTTAAATATTTCTTGAGATACCATGGACTTCCACTGCCGATCATTACCCACGGCCATATAAACAAAACCGTTACTCGTTTTATACACAGAGCAAGGGCAGAAAAATTCATGTGTATTGCCCCTGCGGGTAATTTTCTTGTTAATTAGGGTTGAAAGGGTGATTGGCACTGTCAACCATGACACGGAGGACTCAAACATAGCCATATTGATACAGGAACCCTCTCCTGTGGCCTCACGCCTGTAAAGAGCCTTCATTAAAAGGCCGTAGGAATGTTCGCTTGTTCCCATATCGGGAAGGGGAATACCCAGTACCTGGGGATCTCCATCCGCCTCACCGGTCATGTCCATCAAGCCGGATCTTGCCTGAAGGATGGGGTCATAGGCCGCCTCGTTGCTGTCCGGACCGAAACCGGTAACTCCCAGCCATATGATATCCGGCTTCAGGGCCTTGAGGGACTCATAATCAATCCCCAGTTTTTGATAATTCCTGGGGAGCTGGTTAGTTGCAAAGATATCAACTTTGAGCTCCTGGATGAGAGAATGGAAGATTTTTTGTCCTTGCGGGTCGCCAAGATTAAGCGTGAGTGCCTTTTTACCTGCATTGATGCACAGGTAATAAGCGTTCATCCTCTCTTCACCCAGGACATTCTCGCCAACAAAACGGTTTGGATCCCCATATACGGGATGCTCAAGTCTTATGACCTGCATGCCGTCATGGGCCAATCGGTAAGTCAAATAGGGTAAAACGGTCGCCTGTTCAAGGGATAAAACGGTGAGATTTTTGAAAAGATCCATCAGAGTCCTCCTTTCGGGCCATCAGCAAAGTAAAAAAGGGTTTTTGGGAGGAAAGCAGTAGCTACAAAACAGTTACATTGTATCACTTTTTTTACTGGAATTAATTTGGACTGTCAAGAAGTTTTCCTGCGTCATTATGCAACTTCAGAACGGACGTCTCTCTTTATTCGGTGTGGCCCTAATTCTTTAATCTCATTGGTAAAATCAGTGATCACCTGGGCAAATTTTCGTCCCTCTGCCGTGGAGATCCATTCAAGTCTTACCCTTCTGGGATCTATTCCCAACTGGGAGATCAATCTCTTTAAAAGCATTATCCTCCTTCGAGCCTTGTAATTACCAGCCTGGTAATGACAGGTTCCAAGGAGTCACCCTCCAACAAAGACCCCATCTGCCCCCCCTTTAAATGCCTCAAAGATATATATGGGGTCAACGGCTCCCGAACACATTACCCTTATTATCCTTATATTGGCAGGATAATGGATTCGGCTTGTTCCCGCTAAATCTGCCGCCCTATAGACACACCAATTGCAACAAAACCCTACAATTTTCGGTTCAAATGTA
>DAOVUP010000190.1 GCA_030632525.1 Desulfobacteraceae bacterium
GGGGAGAAGACCTTGAGGGAGATCTTAGACAACCCGAGGCTCTCATATAAGGTCGTTGGCTTTATTGACGATAATCCCGGTAAGAGAGGGAGGGCCTTGCATAACGTTCCCATCCTTGGTGAGACCGAAGCAATCCCTGTCATGGTTAAAGATCTAAACGTGGGGGAGGTGATCATTGCGATCCCCTCTGCAACCGGTGAACAGATACGCAAGATTGTTGAGGCCTGTGATGCGTGTTCGGTTCCATGCAAGACATTGCCGGGAATAGGAGAGCTCATCGATGGAAAGGTGAGCGTAAAGGCCTTGCGTGATGTGGATTACCATGATCTGTTGGGGCGCCCACCTGTGGATCTGGATTTGGGAGCAATCGGGGAATATCTCACAGATCGATGCGTACTGGTAACAGGGGCCGGGGGATCAATCGGCTCCGAGCTTTGCCGGCAAATCGTCCGGTTTAACCCTGAGACAGTGGTCTTAATGGATACCTCGGAGGAAAACCTGTATCGCATTCAGATGGAGTTGAAACACCGGGTCCAGTATCTACACTATATAACGGTGTTAGGGAAAGTCCAGGATCGTGGTTTGATTGAAAAAGTTTTCCTCCGCTACGCCCCGCAGGTGGTGTTTCATGCAGCCGCTTACAAGCACGTTCCCATGTTAGAGAGGAATCCCTGGGAGGCGGTCTTCAACAACATTATAGGGACTAATGTGGTCATGAATTATGCATGCAAACACAAAGTGAGCCGCTTTATCCTGATTTCAACGGACAAGGCGGTTCGACCCACCAGCGTGATGGGGGCCAGCAAACGGGTCTGCGAGATGCTTTTGCAGTCACGGGTGGAACACATTGCCCACTGCATGGCAGTGAGATTTGGAAACGTGGCCGGTTCTTCCGGCTCTGTGATCCCCTTATTTCGTGATCAGATCGCCATGGGAGGCCCTGTCACCATAACTCACCCCAAGATCACGAGGTTTTTCATGACCATCCCGGAGGCCTCTCAACTGATCCTTCAGGCAGGGGCTTTGGGCACGGGCGGTGAGATCTTCATACTGGAGATGGGAACTCCGGTCAAGATCGTCGATATGGCACGGGATCTGATCAAACTCTCGGGCAAAGAGCCTGATCGGGAAATTGAAATCACTTTTACCGGGCTTAGACCCGGAGAAAAGCTTTATGAAGAGCTTATTACAGACGGTGAAGGGATAGTGACCACCAAACATAGGGGGATTATGGTCCTGAAGGAGCAGGGCGCCGTGGAGTATGCTGAATGGCTTGACAGAGGGGTTGAGGAACTCGTGGCGTTAGCCGGGAATCAGGATGGGTCTGGGATACAGGCAAAGCTAAAAAAACTGGTACCGGAATATACGCCGCAGGAGAGTGAGGGGGTGGTGTAGGGGAGGGTAGGGAAGACGTTATTTGTTAATGGTTAATCGTTATTAAGGGGAAAAGAAACTAATCGTTATTCGGGAGGAGAGCGCTGGGGACAGAGCGAGGGAGGGATTGTAGTAGTTTCGCCCATTGACAGCTCCATTTCATTATGGTGTTCTTTCATATCAACTAATGAGTGAAGGAAGGTATATTGAATAAATGGACAGGAAGATCTTATTTGTAGATGATGAAATAGTGATCCTGATGCTGCTCAGAGACGCTTTTGAGCGAGGGGGTTATGAGGTTGTTACTGCTCAGAGCGGAGAAGAGGTCCTTGAAATACTTAAAGAGGAAGAATTTAAGGTGATGTTTCTCGATTTGAAGTTGCCGGGAATAGATGGCCTGGAACTCTGCACAGCTATCCGCAGGCAATTTCCCGAGGCCGCCCTTTATGCAATTACAGGATATCCCGACAAGTTTGAATTTAGTAATTGCATGAAAGCCGGTTTTAATGGCTATTTTACTAAGCCGTTCAGAACGGAGACGCTGCTTGAGACCGCCCGCGAGGCCTTCGCAGATCTGGAAAAACAAGATCAGAATCACAAAACATGAAGAATAGGGAATAGAGAAAAACAGGTCTCGCGCAGAGGCGCGAAGGCGCGAAGAAGGAAGCTATTGAGCTGATGGCTGAGGGCCAACAAAGAAAACAAGACGGAAATAGAAGATAAGAAATAATGTTGGGAGGTTGATGGGCAAGAGAGCTGTTAAGCTGATGGCTCATGGCTGATGGCGCATAGAGGGATCTAAGAAAAGCTTGTCTCGTTTATGCCAAATGATTTGGCCAGCTTTTCTCTGGTGGACTTGCGGTAAACAGCGCCTTGTCTTTCCCATTTTGCCACGGTTGCCTGTTTTACTCCGATTCGACGGGCAAGTTCTTCCTGTGTCCATCCCTTCTCAAGTCGCTCCCTTTTGACAGGATTCATGAAGATATAGTCTTCCGCTTCGTTCTGATCATATAGCGGTTCAGACTTGGCCTCGCGGATATGGTGCAGATCGGATTCATCTTCCATGCGGTCAAGAATGGCCTCAAATAGTTTTACAGGGAGTACCACAAATTTCACTTTTCCGTTTTCCCTAATCGTCTGATATTCCATGTTTACCTCTTGTATATGTCGCCCCGCGGACGGATCTTTACGATTTCTATGATCAACCGGTCATCCTGGCGTGTATAAAGAACACGGTACTGCCCCACTCTCAAACGAAACCCTTCTCTTCCTTTTAATGTGTCGATATCAAGCGACAGGCTGTCCGGATTTTTCGCAAGTTGATGCAAACATTCTACGATAGCCGTTTTGATTTTAAGGGGCAGCCGGGCCAGATAGTTCCTGGCCTGCCGTCTGTATTTCAATTTATACATACTTAATTATAGCTTAAAAAGATATATTGTCAAGATGGAAGTGGGTTCAAAACCAGAAATTTGAAAACTCATTATAAGGTACTCCCCATTGTCAAGACAAAAAACAGGGTTTTTTAAGGTGCACTTTTGAGCTAACAAATAATCCTGAAGATTAAAAAAATGATAGTAAACAGAGCAATGTCCCGTAGAGCCTACAGAGCTAGGGTCAACAGAGCTAGGGTCAAGTCTGTTCTTGACTCTTGCTCTGACTGCATAAGAGTCAAGAACAGACTTAATAATCATATAAAGGGATTATCAGTTGGGGATCTGGGGGTCGCATCGAAAGAGCCGGGATAAACCGGCATAGAGTAAGGGATGAAAGAGTCCTACATGAAAGGAGTAGCTGATTAATAAAATTGACTAAAAAATGGAAATTCCTATACTATCAAGATATTTCGCATGAACCGGCTCGGAATCCCACAGGAGAGGATTGCAAAGAGGTTGGAGGTGGATCAAAAAACGATCCATAACCATTTAGGAAAAATGCCAGGATTGGCAAATCTCCTAAAAGCCGATTTATCGAGAGGCTTTACAGTTGCCCAGAATGATATATAATCCTATTACATACTGGTTACATAGCATTTTTTGCTATGAATAGGGAGGTGTCTTTTTTTCAAGCGCATCAGGCTGTAGTGACATTTAGCGAAGCGGTCCGAAGGAAAATGTCACGCTTGATGCGCAATGCTTCTTCTACAGTATTGCGAAATTTTTCTACTCTCTTGATTAGTCCATTATATGATTATCACATCTTAATTATTAACTATCGAGAGTGGGGCGTTATGAGGCAAGACTATCGCTTATACGTGATCAGGATGAAGAGATATGAAACGCAGATAATCGCCTTCTATGGTGAGGGTGGCCCGGAATGAGTGGGCGATCAGATTAAAAACGGAACTGGATCAGCAAGGCATTAGGGGGTGATGATTTTGAATTTAGAGCAGCTTCACCAATGTGGCGACAATGGCAATGCCTGCGACCAACATACCACCTAAGCGCAGGGTCAGGTCGAGTTTGAGGCGAAGTTCCAGTTCTTTCAGGTCCTGCTTGAGGTGAAGTTCCAGTTCTTTCAGGTCCTGCTTGGTCGCCAATCGCTCTTCAATGATTTCCGCCAACGCTTGTGCCTGGATTTCCGCCTGGTCATCAGTGAAGCCTGCAGCCTTTAGCTTTTTTGCATAGGCTAACGTATCGAATATAGCAGTAATTGCCATCATGCACCTCCTTGCTTTCACTTTCAAACATACGGCTATAAGCCGTGTTTGTGAATGCAAATATCTAAAGCTTTTCGCCTAAAGACAAAGGTTTTAAACCCGGCGATTAGAAAAATAAATCCTTGACATTCCATACCGATGTAATTACAATGTAAATCCTTATCGGGCCAAGGAGGTAAACCATGAGAGCACGTGTTGTAAAAATCGGCAATTCCCGAGGCGTCCGTATTCCAAAACCTGTACTTGAGCA
>DAOVUP010000118.1 GCA_030632525.1 Desulfobacteraceae bacterium
ATTGAGAGGGGGATAGCCCGTGCAGGCTCAAAAATCTTTAAGGGAGAGACGCACGTGGGCTATGTCACCAGCGGGACCATGGTTCCCATGTGGTCTATAGAAGGGGAAGGCCTGGAATCGGCACAGACCGATCAACAGGAGCTTCGTTCCATCTGCTTAGGCTATATAGACAGTGATATTATTGAGGATGAAAGGCTCGGGATAGAGATCCGCGGCAAGGCGGTAAAGGCCGTGGTAGTTCCTTATCATCTGCGCTCCGATGCCCCCCCCTATGCCCGGTCGATCTTATTCGATCACGAAACTCCTTCAGAGGAATTGCCCGCCGGAAATACAACAGACAAGATCCGCCACCTTCTGAAAAAAACTGCAGAGAATACCATCTGGCGACAGAAGGAGTGCATCAACCTTATCCCCTCAGAGATGACACTCTCGCCCATGGCCCGACTCCTGTCAGTGATGGACCCGGCCTTTCGCTACGCCGAGCACAAAAAATCGGAGGCGTTCTACGATACGGGTATCTTCTACTACCAGGGCACCGACTTTATCGCCGAGGTCGAACAGCTGCTCGAAGATGAGATGCGGAAATACTTGGGGTGCCCGGAGATTGAAACCCGTCTTATCAGCGGGCAGATGGCTAATATGGCCCTGTTCAGCGCTATGATCGACTATCTCAACCGCGCCGACCGTAAGTGCGAGCCTCGCCGGATAAGACAGGTCATGTGCAATCATATCGGCAAGGGCGGCCACCTCAGCGCTCAGCCCATGGGTGCTCTCAGGGACTTTATAGCTCGCGACCCGCACACTGAACAACCGGCAGTGGTGAATTTCCCTGTCCTGCCCGGGAACCCATACAAGATCGATGTGCCGGTCACGATTCAATTGATTGATGAGTTTCGGCCGGAGTTGATCATCTTTGGCAAGAGTATGGTTCTTCATAAAGAGCCCGTTGCTGAGATCCGCCAGTTCCTCGATACCCAGGGGATTGATGCGGTGGTGATGTATGACATGGCCCATGTCTTAGGGCTGATCGGCCCTCACTTCCAACAGCCATTTGACGAGGGAGCTGACCTGGTGACCGGATCAACCCACAAGACTTATTTCGGCACCCAGCGAGGTATTGTCGGATGCCGATACGTGGAGGATGAAGAACGTTACGAACTCTGGGAGGCCCTGGTCCGGAGGACGTTCCCAGGGTCTGTCTCCAACCACCATCTCGGGACCCTGTTGGGGCTGCTGGCAGCCGCCTACGAGATAAACCATTTCAAAGATATATATCAGCCAAAGGTCATTGCCAATGCCAAAGCCTTTGCCCGCGCTCTCACAGAGTGCGGCATGGATGTTGCGGGCGACCCAGCCATCGACTATACCGAGACACACCAGGTAGTGGTGAAGGTGGGTTACGGTCTTGGCCCGGAGACAGCCGGCCGATTAGAGGCCAGCAATATCGTCTGCAATTACCAGGCTATCCCTTCAGAAGAAGGTTTTACTGCAGCGGGAGCCCTGCGCCTCGGCGTTTCCGAAATGACGCGCTTTGGCATGGAAGAAGACGACTTCAGGGAATTGGCCGGTCTGATTCACGACGTTGTGAAAAAAGAGATCAATGTTCAGACCCGGGTCAAGACCTTCAGACAAAGATTCCACGAACTGCAGTTCTGCTTTAAGAGAGACGAATTCTCTGATCTACTTCAAACCCTGCACGGACTTCTTTAGGACTAATCCGGATAAACCGGAATTGCGTCCCGCGGACCGCGGGATTAGGGATTGAGGAATTGAGGAATTAAAAAAATCTCCTTAATGTAATCCATGAATCCCAAACTCTGAGCGGAAACTAACAGATTGCAAAAAATTTGTTGCACTTTTTTCACAAAACTCAATTGGTAACTGTCTAAACCTCTCAACCCTGAACCTTGGACCTTTGAACCTCTGCCATGTTTCTCATAGAGACAAAAAACTTGAGATTACAATTGGAAATTGTGCCTGTGGAATCTTTATTGCTGCATGAAGAAGTCATTCCACATCATGCTGATGAGCTGATCTTGGAGTTTAGGAACTGGGCCAATCTGCAGAATCCTATTATTGTTGATGAAAATCACATGGTCTTAGACGGGCATCATCGGGCATTTGTTTTCAAAAAGCTGCGATTCAACTATATCTCGGTGTGCAAAATAGACTACTTCAATGAAACCGTTCAACTGCGTTATTGGTTCAGGTTATTGGGGGAGATCAAGAGCACGAATTCGTTGAGACAGATTATTGAAGCGATGAACGGGAATCTGCAGCAGGTGGATGACGGGGAGGCGTTAAAAAAGACCTTAGAAGAAAACAGGTTTCATTGCGGTATCCAGCATGGAGATTTTTTTGCGTCTATAAGCTTCCGCAAAACGGCCGTAAATGATGCTGTAAACGCCTACCATGTTATCGAAAGGATTCAAAGCAGGCTGATGCGAGAAGGAAAGAGCATTGAGTATATCCCCTGTCAATCTGTACAGGACGACAAATTCACTAATCAACTGAAAAAGGGCGAGATGGTTATCTGGACACCGCAAATATCCAAAGAGATGGTGGTGGATGCCGTAAGACAGGAAAAAAGATTCGCCCCAAAGGCAACACGCCATCTGATCCCGGCGAGGCCTCTCAATGTGAATGTTCCAATCAGCCTGTTTAAAGAAAACATTTCTCTCGAAGAGATCAACATGAGGTTTTCTGAATTCCTCAAGAAAAAGAGTCTGAGGCGATTCGCCCCGGGCCAAATAATAAATGGAAGGTATTATGAAGAAGAGCTGTTTGTCTTTTTCGATGACAAGGATTATCCTGCAGAGAGGGGCTTGCCATGAACGAAAAGCAAAAAACCATAAACCTGTCAGCGATCGGGCTTGACTCTCCCGGTCTGGTTTCCAAGATTACCAAAAAGGTATTTGAATTGGGCGGGAATATCATTGATGTGGAGGAGAACTGCCGGAGAAGCCTGTTTTCCATATTCCTCACCATTGTCTTTCCCTATACAAGCGATTCGATCGACTCTATTACCGATTCCCTGAAGACTATCGAAGATGAAACAGGCTTGAAGGTAATCTTAGGAGAATATTATGAAAGGGGAGATAATGTTTCCCCTGAAAAAGAGACTCATTTAGTAACCATCCTGGGCATGGATCGCCCAGGGCTTATTGCGAGCATCTCCGGCTTTTTTCTCAAACACAACATCAATATTGAAAACTGCAAGATGATAGCGCGGGGTGAGTTCTTTTCCATGGAGATGTTGATAGACTCTATGGGAATGACCACCGGCCGAAACCTGGATCGAAATGACGCGATTGATCATTGGAAAAATGAGCTTAAAGATCTATGCGCCGAGCTTGACCAAAGTGTGGTGATTCAAAGTGAGAATATATTTAACAAAATTAAGAAACTTATTGTTTTTGATCTGGAATCCACCTTGCTCGAGGATTTTTCTCTTAAGGATTTTTTAGAAACAATAAAGGGAGAGATACGCTCAATTGATAATACCACCCGGTTTTTGGACGATGACAAGGGCCAGATGGAGGCAATGGTTGGTAATGCCAGAATGCTGAAAAATATACCTGTTCGTGATCTTGAGAGGTTCAGCGCCATACTCCGGTTAAGCCCCGGATCCAATGAGTTAATTCGGGTTTTGAAGTCCATGGGTTTTAAGATCGCAATTCTGTCATCGGGTTTTGATCTTTTTGTTAAAAAGATTCTCCAGGAAACCGGGGTTGATTACGCATTTTCAAATACCCTCCAGGTTGACGAAAATGATATAATAACCGGGGAGTTAGAGGAGCCCGTAATCACTGATGGCACAAAGGAGGAAATCCTTGAGTTCATCATGAATGTGGAAAAGATCAGCCGCGATCAGGTCATTGCAATAGGGGATGGTTCTACCCGATCCCATTTCATAAAAAACGCAGGTCTCTCCATTGCCTTCAAACCAGACGAAAAGAGCATAAAGACCGACGGGTTCCTGCGCAGCGATCAAATCATTAACCTCTTGTACTGCTTAGGCATCCCCAAGACAGAGCTGACCAGGTATCTTGAGGGGAGTTTTGCTGAAAAGTGATTTTGGGACAGGGCACTTGCCGCAGGGCACCTTGACACCCAGCCGCTTCTTCCCTATACTCCCAGAGGTTTTTTTCAAGTCCTGCCAAGATTGAAATTTGAGCTTGACGTCCCGTCTTAGGCGGAAGCCAGATAAACGCAGACTTCGAAAGGGGCGTTTTGCAGAGATCTTCCTATTAAAATCATTATATGAGGAGGTTAGAATGAGCTTTAACGCAAATAATTTTAGAGATGTTGATCCAGGGGAAAGGGTCCTGATGGGACCGGGACCAAGCGATGTTTCCGTTCGTGTCCTTCAGGCCATGTCTGCTCCCTGTATCGGCCACCTTGATCCTGTTTTTCTCTCCATCATGGATGAAACCCAGCGTCTGCTCCGGTTTCTCTTCCAGACGGAAAATGCGCTGACAATACCGGTCTCAGGCACTGGAAGCGCGGGGATGGAGACCTGTTTTGTCAACTTAGTGGAACCGGGCGACGAGGTGGTGGTCTGCGTAAACGGTGTCTTTGGAACCCGGATGTGTGACATTGTAAACCGCTTAGGCGCCAAGCTCATAAAGGTGGACGCCGACTGGGGAAAGACAATTGATCCGGATACAGTCCGTGAGGCCATAAAGGGAAAGAGCCCAAAGGTTCTTGCGGTTGTCCACGCCGAGACCTCCACCGGTGTTCTTCAGCCCCTTGAAGACCTTTCAAGTATCGCGAAGGAGTCCGGGGCCTTGTTCCTGGTGGATATGGTAACATCCTTAGCCGGTATTGAGGTAAGTTTAGACAAGATGGGGATCGATGCAGCCTACAGCGGTACCCAGAAGTGCATCTCCTGCCCACCCGGTCTTTCCCCGATCTCATTCAACGCCGCTGCCATGGAGTCGCTGAAAAACCGGAAAAGCCCGGTCGTAAGCTGGTATCTCGACATGAGTATGGTCAGCAGTTACTGGGGTGCGGACAGGAAATACCATCATACGGCCCCCATCAATATGATCTACGGACTTCGTGAGGCTCTGCGCATAATTGCAGAGGAGGGGCTTGAGGACCGTTTTGCCAGGCATATGCTTAACCACCGGGCCCTGGTATCGGGAATAGAGGGGATGGGGCTGTCCATGCTTGTCCCGGAGGGGGAACGGCTCCCCATGTTAAACGCCGTTCAAATTCCGGAAGGGGCGGACGATCTAAAGGTTCGCAAGGCCCTCCTTAATGATTTCGGTATGGAGATCGGAGGGGGTTTGGGCGACCTCGCAGGCAAAGTATGGCGGGTAGGCTTGATGGGTCATGCGTCTCGTCGCAGAAACGTATTCCTTTTTCTGTCGGCCTTAGAAACCATACTTAAAGCCCAGGGTGTCAACGTCCAGCCAGGTGCCCTTGAAGCGGCCTCATCCGTGTATTAATCCGGAAGCACAGAAGCCTGAAGACCGAGCCCGGCGTAAAGCCGGGCTTTCATAATCCCCTACCAAAAATATTTATAACTGGGGACATGGTCGAGGTTTCCTGAAACCTCTTCTCCGCAAACAGATAGGGCCGTTTGAAAAATCTAAGTCAATATCTCCGCGCAGCACTTCCCGGGGCTGCTCTTGTTTAACTTCGCAATATCCCAGATCGTTTCCACCGCCCCGACGGCAACGCCTTGTGCATCGCGGAAAATCGACACCTGTTTGACCACTTTCAAACGATACCCCGACTTGCTGTTGATCCGGCAGACTATCGGTTTCATTGTCTGTCCACTGCTGAAGAGCATGCACCAGAAGCCCTCCTGACCGTACCATGGCTCGCAACCGGAGCAGTCAAGTATTGCGCAGGAGTTCCCTACCAGTTCATCTGCCCGGTAGCCTGTCAAGTGCTCCAGAGGAGGGTTTACATGCCGAATTGCACCCCCTGTCTCTATCACGATGATCCCACTAGGCAGCGCATCGATC
>DAOVUP010000169.1 GCA_030632525.1 Desulfobacteraceae bacterium
GTATTCCTCCCTAACAGGTTTATTACGAAGAAACTTTATAGCATCGGGGATTCACGTTGTAAATAGATAGTTGAAGGTTACAGGTTGCCGGTTTCATCAGTATCCAGTATCCCCGCCAAAGTCAGGGTCTTCGACCAGCATCCTGTTTCCAGTTTCATTCAAGCCAAGCCCGCCTGGTTGACTTTTGCAATCGACTCGTTTAAATAAAACCCGTTGTGAACAGAGTCCTTGAATAGGATCCTGACCGCAACCGCAAAGGGGGAATTCAATTGTGAAAATTATCATTGTAGGTGCTGGCGAAGTAGGATTTCATATCGCTCAGAGGCTGTCTGAAGAAGGCCATGACGTTTCCCTGATTGATAAAGATCCGCAACAAATAAAACGGGTGGCTGAAAATCTCGATGTTCACGCCTTATTGGGTTCCGGTACAAGCCTCAGGGTACTAAAAGACGTAGGGATCAATGATGCGGATATGATGGTAGCAGCTACCAACAGCGATGAAACAAACCTGATGGCATGCCTGATGGTCAAAACTCTTAACCAGTATCTGCTTAAGGTTGCCCGGGTCAGAAATGAGGAATATTTCCAGGAAGGGGAACTATTCAGTAAAGATCTGTTGGGTATTGACCATGTTATTAATCCCCAATCTGAAATGGTCGACACGATACAAAACATTATGGAGATCCCAGGCGCATCTGAGGTCATTGACTTTGTGGGAGGGAGGGTAAAGCTCATAGGGTTTTTCGTGACCGACGATTCTCCGTTTGTGGGCCGTCAGCTGCTTTCTTTCAAAGAACTGAAGGGGAGAATCTTGGTGGGGGCGATTGTCCGTGGGGATCAGATGTTGATCCCCCAGGGGGAAGATGTCATCTTGGCAGGTGACCTGGTTTATGTGGTGGCCCGGAATACTGAACTGAGCGAGACCCTGGGATTTCTTGGTATCAAACAGGAGGCCTCAAGAAGGGTTATTATCGTAGGGGGCGGGCAAACCGGTGCTGCCTTGGCAAAAAAGATGGATCGGGCGAAAATCAGCGTAAAAATAATTGAAAAAGAGAGCGACAAATGTGCTGAATTATCTGAAGTACTTGAGCATGTAATCGTTATTAATGGGGACGGGGCAGACAAGAGGCTGCTTGAAGAAGAAAATATCGGGGACGTCGATTTTTTGGTAGCCGTCACCGGAGATGAGGCGGGCAATATCCTGATGTCGCTGCTTGCAAAGGGACTTGGGGCCAAAAAAACGGTTACCCGCGTCAGCAAGCTGAGCTATGTCCCTCTCATGTCAACGATTGGCATTGACACAGTGGTCAGCCCGAGATTATCGGCTGTCAGGGCTATTCTACAGCATATCAGGCCCGGAAAAATTATTTCGGTGGCGCCTCTGAAAGGGGAACATGCCGAGGCCATTGAAGCTGAGGCGCTAGAAACCTCAGATATCGTCAACATGCCCTTATCTAAAGTAAAAATGCCCAAAGGGGCCATTGTCGGCGCTATCGTTCGCGAAGACGAAATCATTATCCCGCGTGGTGATAGTGTCATCAGGCCGAAAGACCATCTCATCATATTTGCCCTTCAAGAAGTCGCCCCTAAATTAGAGAAACTGCTAACTGTTAAGCTGGAATATTTCTAATGCATATTCGGATCATAACGCGGTTTATCGCGATTCTGATTCTTTTCTTGGGGCTTTCCATGGCCGGGCCCCTGCTGGTCGCTTTCCTCTCCAAAGACAGTAGTATTTATGCGTTCCTATTCTCCCTGATCATCACATCGCTGACAGGCCTCGTTCTTCTCGTTTGCACAAGGAATCCGGAGAGCAGACAACTCAACCATCGCGATGGGATTGCCATCGTGACCCTGGGTTGGGTCATGGCCGGTCTGTTCGGGACACTCCCTTATATCCTGTCGGGAGCCATCCCCGATTTTACCAACGCCTATTTTGAATCCATATCCGGTTTCACAACGACCGGAGCCAGTGTCTTGAGCGATATCGAGACCTTGCCACAAGGCATCCTTTTCTGGAGAAGCCTGACCCAGTGGTTAGGTGGAATGGGGATCATCGTGCTTTCCATTGCCATCCTCCCCTACTTGGGAATCGGCGGTATGCAGCTCTACAAGGCAGAAGTCCCCAGTCCCGTTGTGGACAAGCTGAAACCGAGGATATCTGAGACAGCCAAGACCCTGTGGAAGGTCTATCTTTCTTTTACCCTCATTGAAGTCATACTCCTTTTTGCGGGGGGAATGCCTGTTTTCGATGCGGTATGTAATGCATTCAGCACCATGCCAACTGGCGGATTTTCAACAAAAAACATGAGTATCGCCCACTACAATAGCGTTTATTTTGATTTCGTTCTTATTATTTTTATGCTCCTGGCCGGGATCAATTTTTCACTTCATTACAAGCTGATAAAAGGGGATCTGAAGATATTTGGCAAGGATGCAGAGTGTCGGGTTTTCCTCATACTGGTGGCGGTTTTTGTCGTCCTGATAACGGTCAACATCTATGGCCCTGTTTATAAGTCCATCGCCCAGGCCCTCCGTTACGCCGCCTTTCAGGTGAGTTCTGTCATCACCACCACCGGTTTTGTCTCTGCGGATTATGAGACATGGCCAGCCTTTTCACAACTTATCCTGCTGATCTGCATGTTTTTAGGGGCTATGGCAGGCTCCACCGGGGGAGGTATGAAGATCATGCGTATCATGTTGCTGGCACGGCATGGTTACCAGCAGATTTTTAGGGTCATCCATCCCCATGCGGTAACAACTTTAAAATTAGGTGGACGGCCGGTCCCTGAAGAAATTCTCAGCAGCATCTGGGGCTTCTTTATCCTGTATCTCGGTATTTTTGTGGTAGCTTCCCTGATAATGGCCGCCTTGGGGCTTGATCTCATCTCCTCCATTGGATCAGTAGCGGCCTCCATAGGAAATATAGGGCCAGGATTAGGCGTGGTGGGTCCGGAAAAAAATTACTTAGGCATCCCCCTATTAGGCAAATGGGTGCTGATCTTATGTATGCTGCTCGGTCGCCTGGAAATCTATACGGTGATTGCTCTCCTGGCGCCGGCGTACTGGAGGAAATAAGGGCTATTCGTATTTTGGAATGGTCATCGGAAGTGGGTGGTCTGAACCTCCGAACCCTGAACTGTGAACAGTTTCTCTTAGGAGGCTGTCCGAGAATGAGAAATTTTTTGCAAGGTCAAGGAAGGCGAAGATTTTAACCGTAAGAATACATTTAAGTATTTTGAGGATTTAAATTTGAGCCAGACGCGGAGATTGCGGAAAATAGCCATTCTCGGACAGCCTCCTAAGGTTATCTGGCCTTAACAGATAACGTCTGGCCAGGGAAGATGGTGCTTCGAGGGGTCAATCTGTTCATCCGCAAGAGTTCTGAAAGGTCCATCTGGTATTTTTGTGCGATAATATAGGGCGAGTCCCCTTTCCGGACCGTATACATCTCGGTCCCTATAACACTGTATTCTGTAGAAGGTTTGGAGATAACAAGCACCTGCCCGATACTTAGACCGCTGTTGGGTAATCCATTCAAAGATTGTATCGTCTTTGTCGTCGTGTTAAATCTGTTGGCAATTTTCCAGAGTGAGTCACCTTTCCGGACCCTATACGTGCTGAGGGTAGGTTTTTTTGGTGGTATATTTTTTTTCATTGAAGACTTGTGCGGGGAAGGGCTCTGCCCGGCATAGGCGTATCTTACCCTCGTGGGGATCTTGAGCTTCCAGCCTGTCTTGATATAACTCCTGCTTCTAAGATTGTTCTGGGCCATGATTGCCCTGACGCTGGTCCTGTATTTACGCGCGATGGTAGATAGGGTTTCTCCTCTTCTTACCCTGTGGGTAACATAGGCTGGTACCGGAGGACGCCATTGGGGAATCTTGTCTAATTCTGCCAGGAGTGTGGCACCTTTCCCCATGGGTAACCGGAAGGCGTAGGGTCTCGGGGGTGTCGAGTTACGTCTGAGCGCCGGGTTTAGCTCCCGCAAAACCCCATAAGACACACCGATGTGTTTGGCCATGGTCTTGAGGGAAACCTGCTTGTTCATGCTAACCGTCTCTGTTTCGATCTCTTTATCCACAGGGGGAAGGGTGAAGCCGTGGGCCTTTGGATCATTTAAAATGTGCAACACGGCTAAGAATTTGGGCACATAAAAAGCTGTCTCGGCCGGGAGTTTCCGATAGAGATCCCAGAAATGGTCCAAGTAATTAACCCTCTGGGTCTTTATGACTCTTAAAACCCTCCCTTCGCCGCAGTTATAGGCGGCAAGGACCGTGTACCAGTCCCCAAAGATCTGATGCAGGTCTTTCAGATAGGCGATTGCCGCCGCGGTTGATTTCTCAGGATCCATTCTTTCATCTACCCAACGATCTCTCTTTAACCCGTACTTGTAACCGGTGGATGCAATAAATTGCCACATACCGAGCGCCCTTGCCCTTGAAAGCGCCTTTACCTTGAATCCGCTTTCAATAAGCGGCAGCCAGGAAAGCTCTTCAGGGAGACCGGCTTCTTTGAGGTCTTGGACAATGGGCGGACGATCCCTCCCAGAGCGACGATAGGCATTTAAAAAGAATTTTCTAGTCCTCCCTTTCAACAGATTGAGCGCTTTTTCCACATGGCTGTTCATATCTAAAGGGATAGCTTTATGGTATCCATTCGCAACAGTAAACCGGGAGGAATAGA
>DAOVUP010000180.1 GCA_030632525.1 Desulfobacteraceae bacterium
AGGGAGACCGTTTTATGTCATCTTCCGGCATTTACCTTACCTTCGAGCCCGGGGGCCAAATAGAATACCACAGCATACCGATGCCCGGCTGGGACGAGGGCCGATTTCGGGAGACCATATCTCTTTTTGGGGATACGAACAGGGCAATCCTGAGGAAGGTGGGTGTCAACTATCTGGGTGTGGGCTATCTTCCCGGCCGTGGAGGAGCGCCTCTATGCCTCAAAAGCAACCGCTACCGAAATCTTCACGCCCGGATGAAGCTATGCGGCACCAGGGGCCGAGAGATGATGAAAGGCACCGCTTCTATACACCTTCATGTGGGTATCCGCCATGTCCATGAGCTTGTCCCGCTCTTTCGCAGGCTTTGCGAACTCTCCTCCAGTCAGGAATTCAGGATGTCTCCTGATCGCAGGGATATCTGGGACAACACCGATTCGGGCCGGTGTGGAGATACCGTATGCAGAGGTGGAAAATTTGCCGATCCGGAGGAGTTGACCCGCAGACTCGTGCAATTTGCCCTGGAGGCAGACACTATAAAGGAAATATTCCTTTTATAAAAAAGGAAGACGCATCCTTTGATGAATTTTTCTATCATTTGACCACCATTTTCACCGATGTGCGGCTCAATCTGAAACGCAACACCGTGGAGCTGAGGACCCTGGACAGCATGCAGCCGCACAGGTTTGAAGAGAAATGGAGGCAGTTTATTTTAACACTCCAAGAGGTGTGATCGCCGACTTGAATCGCTCCATTGGACCGGGGCCGGGCGTGATGGCGACCATAAGGATTTTGATGAAAGGAGAACCATAGATGACAACAGTGACAATCTATTCGACCCGCTCTTGCCCCTACTGTATCAAGGCAAAACAGCTTTTGACTCTAAAGGGGGTGACCTATGAGGAACTCCGAACGGACGAGAGCGCAGAACTGGCAGACGAGGCGGTGAAAAAAAGCGGGGGCATAAGAACTGTGCCCCAGATCTTCATAGATGATCATCACGTTGGGGGATGTGATGAGCTGTACGCACTGGAGAGGGAAGGAAAGCTGGACCCCCTGCTCAAGGTATAGTACGCTTCGAGACTTTTGAAAAACACCCCCTTTCGAAGTCTGCGCTTATCTGGCCAATCCCCCGCCTGTAACGGGACAAGTCAGCGTCAGGCTCAAATTTCAATCCTCGAAATATTTAATCCCGCTGTAAGCGGGATTCCTGTGGTTGAAATTTTTGCCTTCCTTGACCAAAATTGAACATTTTTCAAAGGTCTCGCTAACTTTTTCGTTGTGTTGCTCACGGCAATAGATGGCAAGCAGGAGATAGGTAATAAGTCCGGAAATTATCTGGACCATCACGCCATACTCGCTTCTGGCAACCAGATGGTAGACTCGGAGGTGGCGTTATTTCTTTGTTAGGCGGTATACGCCGTCCCAGGTCTGTGCGGGATCTGCGACAGGCGGGTTCTTTTTAAAGGACTCGCACCGACTGATGTAGACTTGGGAGGGGGTCGTCTTTCCATCAGGTATTCGTTCCAGTTTTAATGATTCCTTAAAACTAAAAATGGCTTTATCCCATTCCATCTTGAGGTAGTGCCCCATTCCCCTATCAAAGACATCAAAAAGCTCTTTCTCTTGTTCGGAGAGATCTCCTTTCATGGAGCAAAGCTCATAGACCTTGACAGGCTCAGACTTGCCCATCACAGTAAACTTATCTATAAAGCGGGCTTCCACCATATCAACAACTCTTTTACCGTATTCGCCTTCCCCAGGCACCTCCTGCCCCAGTGTATACTCACTTACTAAGATATGGACACCATATTGCTTCCCGGCCGCTTCCAGACGTGCAGCAAGGTTTACCGGATCTCCCATCATAGTGTAGTTCATACGCGTGGCGCTCCCCATGTTTCCCACAATTATCTCGCCCGTGTTGATTCCAATTCGAGCCTTCATCTCGTGTACGATCTTAGGCCATTTGTCACCCGGCACCCACTCCTCAGATGGCAGACCCTTGGTGTTGCGATCAGATTCATCTGGTCTCTGGCTTTGGTTGCGCCACTTTTTGCAGAGGTCAACCAGGCTGTTCTGCATGGCAAGTGCCACCCAGCATGCCCTCAGTGCGTGATCAGGGACAGCCATAGGCGCTCCAAAAAAGGCAATAATAGCGTCACCCACATATTTGTCTAAGGTCCCCCTGTCGGCGATAAGGATATTTGTCATGGTGGAGAGATATTCGTTGATAAGCTCAACTAATTGGTCGGCCGTAAGTTTTTCTGAAAAAGTGGAAAAACCCTGAATATCGGTAAAAAACGCCGTAATGGGTCTGGCTTCACCGCCAAGCCTGGGCATGGTCTTGCTCCTGTACATTTCATCGATTATCTCGGGAGCAAGGTAGCTGGAAAAGGTGGATTTGAGAAATTTTTTGTCCTTCTGTTCTGTCAAAACCTTGAAGATGATGATGGCCACAAAGACTATGATATTGGAAAACAGAAGCGGCGTTGTTTTCAGGAACAGGTTGGAGTTATTAAAAAGGGTGAAGCTTGTGATAAAAGCGCCTAACAAAAGCACGACAAAAATGAGGCTGCTGACCCGAACACTGCTCAACCCGTAGGCAAAGCTACACAGCATAGAGAGACACAACAGGATCAGAAGGTCAAGGTTAGGGATGTCTGATGACATTTTTAGCAGATTTTGAGTAATAATGGTATTAAAGGCATTAATAATGGTGTTGATGCCGGACATAGTGCCATAGGGAGTTTGCTGCTGGTCACCGAGGCCCCTGGCGGTTGCCCCTGTAAAAATAAACTTGTTGTAGTATCTTTGAAAGTGCTCCAGATAAAAATCCATTAGAGAAAGGATCATCTGTTTTTCACTCAAAAAGTACTCCGGGGCCTGACCTACTTGCCGGCCGAAATCAGGATATGCCTCGACAAGGGTCTTAAATGCCCCGAGTGTTTGAGGGACATTCGTAAAAAAATTGAAATAAAAGAAATACTTACCCTCCTCGGGGTATTTGTTCATATAGTCCAGGAGGCTCTTCTCATCCTGGGCCTTAACTCCCAGATCCTGTTTCACCTTTTCGTATAGTTCACGGGTTTTTTCTTCACAATAACCATAAAACCACTTCTCAAGGGCCGGGGTATCATAGCCCGGTTTTATCTTACCGGAGCTGTCCAGTTCAGGGATGTCGGGCAAATCACCCATGGTATAAACGTCCCTGTAACTGCCTGTAGGAACAGCCGTAAACACGCTCGGCTCTCTCGTCTCCGATTCAAGGTAGAAGGTCTTTTCTCTTCCTGCAAAATTAATATAATAGAAACCCGTTAGCGGGGTTTCTATATCCATATCTGTTTCTTTGTAAAAAACAATCCGGATCTTTTTGGATCCGCTCATTTTGGCCGCATCATAGAGCTCCCAGCCATCCAGGATCTCAAGGCCTTTGTCGTTTTTTTGGAGTATATGAATGGGAAAGAACGGGATTTTTTCCGTTGTTTTAACCTCCCAAGAAAGCTGGTTGACAACAAATTTGAATAAGTTTTTGTTGTATTTATAGCCTTTGGGGGGGGAGGGGTTCTTTATTTGTGTTGAAATTTTGTCGAAATCTTGAATAAAGAGCGCTTCCTGATGGGTGTCTTTATTCAGTATAGGGGTCTTGGCAGAATTTATTATCACCCTATCACCTTTGATGGTGATATTGTCCTTTCCAATGCGGTAATACCGTTGAAGCAGGGAGAGCACGACTGTGAATATGTTTCGATACGATCCGTCGCTCATACGATAGGTGTAGTAGAGTGGAAAGGACCGGGTCACTCCATCATCATCAGGCAGTACGTTTATGACTGCAGGATGGGCGTGTTTCAAAAAATCGGTTAGTGTGGGTTCTAAGGAATGAAACACGACAGGGCTTTTGTTGTTTTCCATTGGCAGGGAATAATCTTTTATGATCTGTTCGTTTAATCGGATACGATTCCGGTAAAACTCCGTAAGTCCTGAGCGGGGCTGTTCTACCAGTTGTAAATCCAGATAGACGTTATTGTATTTCTCAAGAGCCTCTGCAAATTTGCCATCCATCTCCGCAAAGGCGTCTTCAACCTTGCGTCGGATTCTTGGATCAGATTCAAATTTTTTTGAAATAAATAGAGGGACTGTTTCAGGTTTAATAAATAGGATGTCGATCATGATTGATCGTGGAGAAAACTTCTCGATCTTGTCCAGAAAATTAGCATGGACATGGCGTTTCCAGGGCCATTTCCCGATGACAGCAAGTGACTCCTCATCATATCCGAGGAGCATCACTTGGTCAGAAACCAGCGGGTTTTGCTCATGAACATCGTACTCACGGAGGAAGAAAAACCCATTAAGTAAGGCCCTTTCCATAGATAGGAAGAGTCTGGTCCGTGTGGAGATGAAATGGATCGCGGAAAAGGTAAGAAGACCCACTATGAAGAGAAATATGGCTTTTTTGAGCATTGGGAATCCCTTGATCAAACCGGGAATCAACACGGCATAA
>DAOVUP010000105.1 GCA_030632525.1 Desulfobacteraceae bacterium
CCAAGACAGGCAAAGGCCGTGGAGTTTCAAAAAAAGAGAGCCTTGTCCCGGCAATTCAGGTCGCTGATACATCCTTGGTCCCTTTTGATCCGCTTCAAATTTACCTGATGGAGATAAAGCGTTATGAGCTAATTTCAAGAGAGGAAGAAAAGGAGTTAGCAATAAAGATCAGGGAAGATAATGATGATAAGGCTGCCTACAGGCTTGCCACTGCTAACCTGAGATTGGTTGTAAAGATCGCCATGGATTTTCATCGGTACTGGACAAAAAATCTATTAGACCTGATCCAGGAAGGAAACTTGGGTCTTTTGCAAGCTGTAAGAAAATTTGATCCTTATCGCGGGATAAAATTTTCCTATTACGCCTCATTCTGGATTAAGGCTTACATCCTGAAATTCATTATGGATAACTGGAAGTTAGTCAAAATTGGGACCACTCAGAGCCAGCGCAAATTATTTTTCAATCTCGCTAAAGAAAGAGACAAGTTAATCGCCCAAGGCTTTGCTCCTGAGCCGAAATTGTTAGCTGAACGGCTTGATGTCAAAGAAGAAGAAGTTGTCGAAATGACTCAACGGTTAGGGGGATGGGAAGTTTCCCTCAGCTCACCTGTGGGAGGAGACGATTCGAGGGAGTCCTTTGATGCCTTCCTACCCGATCCGGGGGTAGCCATAGACGAGCAAATCTCTGAGGATCAAGGCCGGAAACTACTTCTAAAAAATCTCGGGGAATTCCGTAAGACACTTTCCGGAAAAGAAGGCGACATCTTCGACAACCGGATTATGGCGGAAAAACCTTTAACTTTACAGGATCTTGGGGATAAATACCACATCTCACGCGAGAGAATACGCCAGATCCAGGAAAAGATTATAAAAAATATCAAGAAATGGCTTAAAGAAAAAATCCCCAATTTTGAGGAGGAATACTCTGATTTCTTAAAATAAAAGGGGCTATGGGGGAGAGTTAGTGCTGAACGAAAACTGTCTTTTTCGCCCATATCTGCGTCAGACTCAAATTTTAATCCTCGAAAGACTCAATGTATTCCTGCGGTTAAAATTATCGTCTTCCTTGATCTGAACAAAAAATCCTAGTTTTCCTTCGGGCACTAGTCAGGTCATTATATCTCTCACAGAAGATTGGAGCATAAGCGAACATGAAACAAGAACCCGAAACAGACAGCAACAGACAGGGCTTAACCGCTCAAAGATCATTAATATACGGATATTTAAAATCTGCCCTGCTTTTTTTTCTCCTTTTTATCGTGGGATTTATGTCAGCATGCACACCGGTTACATCCGGTGTATTAAGAAAGGAACCGGTACCCGCACAACCGGAAAGAGAGACCCGCGTTATAAAAAAGGATCAGATCCAGCAGGCCTACCAGGATTTCACCATGTCCTCAATCGCCCTGTCCCGGGGCAATTATGGAAAAGCACGAAAATATCTTGAATCTGCAATTAGAGAGGACCCGCAATCGGCCTATCTGAACAGAAAAATGGGGCTCCTCCTGAAAGAGTTGCGTAAGTACCCTGAAGCCTTAGTCTATGCACGCAAGGGTGTCGATATGGAGCCTGGAAATGTAGCGGGTATAGCATTAATGGGAGATCTATATGCCCTTACAGGCAACGATGACCTTGCAATTGAACAATATCAAAAGATACTTGACCTCTACCCGAAAACCCAGCGCATAAGACTGCTGTTAACTACGATTCTGGTCAGAAAAAAGCAATACCAAAGGGCACTTAACAATTTGAACACTCTGATCGAGCAAAATCCCGAATTAGTTGTTGCCCACTATTACCTCGGGAGAATCAACCTGGAAATGAATCGCTACAAGGAGGCAGAGAAGGCTTTTGACGAGGCACTGAAACTCAATGCCGGCCTGGAGCCGGCCCTTTTTGATCGGGCCACGATTTATCAGATGACCAATAGAGAGAAGGAAGCCGCTCGAGCCTATGAGAAATTGTTGGAATTATATCCCGATAATATCCCTGCCAGGGAAAGGTTAGTTGCTCTCTATTCGAAGTTAGGCCTTGAAGAGAAGACTTTAGAGCATGTGAAAAAGATCCAGGAACATTCACGCCCGGGAGCGCCTGAGAGGCAGGCGCTTGGGCTCATATATCTGAGACAGGGAAAAATCGATGAATCGATCGAAGAACTTGATCTGATTGTTAATGCCTGGCCCGATGATTATAAATCGAGGTACTATCTCGCTGTGGCCTATGAAGAGAAAGGGGAGATCAAAAAGGCATTGGAACAGTTGAGGGAGATCAAATCAGGATCTAACTACTTTACCAGAGCCCAGATTCAGATAGCACACCTTTTTATTATAGAGGAAAAATATGATGCAGCCATAACGGTCCTTGAAAAAGCCATTGCCCTGGAGCAGGACAAGATTGAGCTCTACCTGATGCTTGCATCCGCTTATGAAACTCAAGAGGAGTATGATAAGGCCATAACAGTCATTAAAGAGGGTCTGAAGATAAACGATAAGAATGTAGATCTTATTTTCAGGTTAGGCGTTCTTTTGGATAAAACCGGGTCCAATGAATTATGTATTGAGCAGATGCAAAAAATCCTGCAAATAGAGCCTGATAATGCGGATGCGCTCAACTATATAGGGTATACCTATGCCGAACAGGGAATCAAATTAGATAAGGCAATAGAATTGATCCAAAAGGCATTGAAACTAAAGCCTGAAAGCGGCTATATAATTGATAGTCTCGGGTGGGTTTATTACAAGAAAGGGCTATATGACAAAGCTATCCATTATCTTGAGAAAGCAGCAGATCTCACAAAGGATGACCCTACCATAAACGAGCATTTAGGCGACGCCTACCTTAAGAAGAAAGATTACGAAAAAGCCCTGATCTATTATGAGAAGGCCCTTTTCCTGAAGCATCCCAAAGAAAAGCAGTTAAAAGAGAAGATAACCGGGGTGAAAGAGCTGTTGAAGAAAACAAATTGACCACCGTCAAACAAAAAAACCCCTGTATCAGAAAACTGTTTTCGGTCGTTCTTTTACTTCTTTTGACCTGCTGTGCCCGGGTCACGATTACCCCCCCATCTCCCCCCCTTGACCACCAGGCCATTACAGGCATTATTTCGGTCTTTAAAAAACAGGCGAGAGTGGTTCGCACCCTCGTTTCCTCTGGGACGCTCACACTCGACATCAAAGGTTCCGAATCAGATGCAGCAGTCTTGATCGTTGCGACCAGAGACCCATCTAAAATCAAAATAGAAATAACACACACCTGGGGCCGTCCCCTACTTCACATCCTGATAAAGGGTTCGAGTCTTGACATACTTTCTTTTACTGAAAAACGATTATACTCCGGCCAGCTTGGAAACCTGGGCCGCTCAAGATTAATACCAGTGCCTCTGAGTCCTGACCTTGTCTGGACCCTTGCAAGGGCTTATCCGGTTTTACTCAATCACAACCGTGCGCTATCGTTAAATGGGAACCAGATAACCCTCTTAGATCAAAGGGAGGATAAGATCCAGATCGTTGATTTATACCCCGAAAGCAACCTTCCGCACAGGGTTTCTTTCTGTCAGCAAAATTCAGAAGTGATATTTTCGGATTTCCAGAATAACGATGGTATTCGATATGCTAAAGGAATAGAGATTAACAGTCCGGAGAACAATGCCCGATTGGCGCTTGAGATAAGGCAAATAACCTTCAACAAACCAGTTCCAGAAGCGATATTCAGATTAGAAACCCCTTTGGATTTTGAATTAGTTCCCCTCAAGAGTGTAAATCGGAAGGATTAGCTTGGACATCTCATTTATCATTGTTAACTGGAATACTAAAGATCTCTTGCTTGAATGTCTCGCCTCCATTTACCAGACTGTCAACGAAATTGCTTTTGAGATCTGGGTTGTGGATAATGGATCTTCCGATGGAAGTGTAGGGGCAGTAAAAGAGAGATACCCGGCTATTAAAATAATTGAAAACCGGATAAACCTGGGCTTTGCCGCTGCAAACAACCTTGCCCTCGAACGTATGGGGGGTCAGTATGCGCTACTGCTAAATACCGACACGGTTCTGTCTGCAGACGCTGTCAGCGAGCTTCACAGATTTATGGAAGTCAATCCAGAGGCTGCCATTGCCTGCGGGCAGTTATTGAATCTTGATGGTTCCAAGCAGAATTCAATAGCCAATTTTCCCTCCCTGCTCTCCCTGGTATCAAATGAAACCTTGTTAAGGCTCCTCTTACCCCGCAGATTTCCGAGCAAGAGAAGAGAATACAGAACGCCTATTGAAATAGACTCCTGCATTGGGGCCTGTATGCTGATCCGGAAAAAGGCCATTGACCAAACAGGATTCCTTGATGATCGATATTTCTTTTTTCTTGAAGAAACAGATTGGGCCTACAGGATGAAGAAGGTCGGATGGAAAATCTATTTTGTTCCTGCTGCAAAAATATTCCATGCCCAGGGGAAAAGCGTAAGGATCAGGGCAGATGCCAGGATTATGTTCTACCGTTCCAGGTATGCCTTTTTCAAGAAATGGCACCAGGGATCTTATCCTCTTGTATGTTTGGTAATTTTTTCCCGTCTGCTGATAAATACCCTCCTTTCACTTTTGGGTGTCGCGCTGACCCTTGGTCTGAAAAGGGGTCTGAACAGAAAATCCATCGTTTACGTTCAACTGATTGTATGGCATATGAAAGGATGTCCCTGAGAATTAGGAAGCGGTTGAGTCGTTTATTATTATGAGGAGTTGACAGCGAGGCTGTCGATCATATATCCTTTTTATCTCCGTAACCCTAACCTAATTTAGTGTCCGAACGAAAACTAGGATTTTTTGTCAAGGTCAAGGAAGATCAAGATTTTACCCGCAGGAATACATAAAGTATTTTGAGGATTAAAATTTTTATCTGACGCAGAGATTGGCGAAAAAGACAGTTTTCGTTCAGGCACTATGTACGCCCACCAAAAAAGGAGATACAATATGATACAGGATCTCGTACAACATATCGACCGGCTGATCCAGCAAAGACCTGCCGCTAAAACCGCTTTAACCCCCTTCCGTGAGCTCGCACTCCTCATGGTACAAGTAGATCCACAAGCGAAACCGGTCGAGCTTGAAAAAGAGGTTATGGATATCAAGCAACAGGAGGGATTTCCTCTCTTTTCAAAAGAGGATTTACCCCTTGATTTCGATGCCGCCACCGGCCTGTTAAGAAAATTCTTAGAGCACCTGGGAGCGACTGACAGGGATGACAGGGAAGGGTTGAAAAAGGCGCTTAAGAAAGCCCATGACACAGACGAATGGTCGAGAAATCTGTTCAAGACTATTCTAAAGCAGGATGAGAAAGCCCTGTCATTAATTGCAAAAGAGGTTGATCTGGACCCCAAGGTCATCCAATTTCTTGGGCAAGTTGCCTTGACACCGTCGATCCATGCCCTTCGTGATGCCTTGAGCGCCAACATAGACACGGAAGGATGGGATTATGGTTATTGTCCTCTGTGCGGTTCTCAGCCGGATATGGCCTATTTTGCAAAAACCGGCAGGAGATATCTACACTGTGAGCTCTGCGGTGAAGAATGGGCCTTTTCCAGGATCAGATGCCCTTTCTGCGATAACCAAGACCAGGAAACGCTCGGGTACTTCGAGGCTGAAGAGGAGGAGGGGTTCCGGGTCTATTTTTGCAGAGAATGCATGAGATACCTCAAGACCATTGACAAAAAGGCCTTTGAAGAGGTAGCGCCTCTAAAATTAGAGAACCTCGCCACCATCCATTTGGATCTGCTTGCCAATGAAAATAACTTCAAGTAGAAGAGATTTCTACTTCCCGAGCAAACTAAAAAAAACCTGATCAGTTCCATCTAATCCCGGTGTCCGAGATCTTTACTCTCCTTCCCTGTTGCAGATAACAGGTTCTCAGATACAACCCTTGCGTCATCGATTTTTCCTGCCCCAGCTAACTCCTGTAAACCATTAGACTTTGATTGCGGCCCTTTACGTGGGTTGAGGGGAGTGCAGTCAGACCATAATCCTGCCTAAGATGCTGAAAAGTCTGATGGTTAACTAAAATATCAGGATTTACATAAAATGGTATGATCATTGCAAAAATGCAGGGATGCAGGCTTATGTCATTATTGATATATATAACCAATTGATTTTTAAACAAAAAAAATATTGACAAAGCTTTTTATTTAAGTGTTTAATTCAAATAGGAATAGGTACTTCTACAAAATTTTGTAATATTTGCTCATTTC
>DAOVUP010000008.1 GCA_030632525.1 Desulfobacteraceae bacterium
ATACCTGCTCCACTTTGGGATGATCGATGATCAGGGATTCCAGCTCGTATGGATAAATTTTATACCCGTCGCGATTTATCAGGTCTTTGTTCCTTCCGTAGATCCTGAAGTACCCGTTTTCTTCCCGGGATACCAGGTCCCCCATGGACAGCCATTCGCCAACGATCTGTTTCTTTGTCTCCTCCGGATTTCCCCAGTATCCCTTGAGGACATGCCAACCCCTGAGGGTCAGTTCTCCGATCTCCCCATCCGGGAGTTCTTCTCTCGTGGCGGTGTCTACGACACGGACCTCAGTTCCATCGATGGGCTTTCCGATATATTTCTCCCGGACATGAAGCGGAGTTGGGTAAGGACATCTGATCCCCAAACCGGGGCCCACTTCCGATGCACCCCAGAAAGAGGTTAGGTACACTTCCATTTCTTCCTCGACTTTTGTGATCAAACCTTCCGGTGCGGGCTGACCTGCAATCATACCTGCCCTCAGAGAAGTGAGGTCATAGTTTTTTCTAAGCGGTTGATTCAGTTCGAGAATATAGTGTACTGGTGCGCCCAATTGAATCGTGATCTTTTCCTCCTCTATGATTTTGAAGGCGGATACAGGATCAAATTTGTCCATTAACACTACGGTTGAATGGAGGAGTAACGGTTGGATGAGAATGGCCCCGCATCCGTACGAGTGGCACATGGGAAGGGAACCGATAAAGATATCATCGAATTTGGCATTGATGCCGTAAGAGTACTCCATGCCCGCTCTGACGGCCTGATAATGGGTAATCATCGCACCTTTGGGTCTTCCAGTGGTGCCGGACGTGTAAATCAACATGGCAAGGTCGTTTTTGGTATCAATCGAAGGAGGTGTATAGGCCCGTCCGTTACCCTGCTCCACAAGTTGTTTAAACTCGAATACCTTTTCGTCTTCCCCCTCTCCGGCCATTAAAATGTATTCAAGATCGGGAAGACTGTCTCTAATGCCTGAAATGGTTTCGAGATAGTCATAACCTTCCCACTCCCTGAAAATAAAAACACCACGGGCTTCCGAGTTTTTCAATATGAATTCAGCCTCTGTGTGCCGATACAGGGGATTTACCCAGGCCACAATAACCCCCAGCTTTTCAAGCGCATAAAATGCGGTCATTAACTCTATTGAATTGGGCATGTAGATGGCAATGCGATCGCCTTTTTGAATTCCCAGTCCCGCGAGACCGGCGGCAAGTGCATCCGCCAAATCATTCATCTCTTTATAGGTCTTTCGGTCCTTTTCGCACACAACCGCTGTTTTGGCCGGAGCAGATTCCGCCCCCTTCTCGATTACCTGCCCCAATGGGAGAAATTCTAAATCAATCATGATAAAGTCCACTTCTTGTGTCCCAACCCGAAAGGCGGGAGAAATTCCGGGGTGGGATTAAATTTTAAAGTATCCCCAGTGCCCTCGGCCTGCACTTTGTAAATCGGTTCATTTCCCTTTTTTGTTTTCATACTTCCATTTTAAAAGGGGCAAAAACGTCAACGAATCATGGTCCAGTGTATACAGCATATTGGATCATGTCAACGATCACCAAAGTACTTTAAAGGTTTCAGCTGATCAGCGGATTTCAACCTGACAAAACACTATTCGTGCACCCGGAGCATTTGTTTAGGGTGAGCAGGCCAGAATCGGAAAAAGCGCCGATGACAATTAATTTTCATTTACAGAATGTCACAATAGTATTATTTAGTGTCTAAACGAAAACTGTCTTTTTCGCCCATATCTGCGTCAGACTCAAATTTTAATCCTCGAAGTACTCAATGTATTCCTGCGGTTAAAATTTTCGCCTTCCTTGATCTGAACGAAAAATCCTAGTTTTCGTTCGGACACTATTTAATATGGGCTGTGGAAAATAAGGTATCTCATTTTGAGGGCCAGACAGAAAGGAGAAGAGAGTGAACCAGGACAAAGATGAAGCCGCACAGGAATTCATGAAAGAGGTTGCTGATGATCTTGGATATACGCCGAGGGGCGAGCGGGACCAGAGGTTTAGGGGCGCTGATTTGAGATCTGGACCGGGATTTCTGATTCCCGGGGGCATAGGAATCCTTCTTTTGATCGCCGTTGTCCTCTTTTTTTTTACAGGCAGAAGCGAGATTTCCAAAGAAGACCTTACTTCAATACAGGTTGGGCTAAATGTTCTTGAGGATAAACTGGCTCGTCTGGATGGGCTGGAAGAGAGGATCGCCCGGCTCGAAATGGAGGAAAAAAAGCTGAAGCAATCTGTTAATAAGATAGCCAAACGCAGTTTTAATAATCAGAAAAAAAGGTCACCCTCACAGGTCAAAAGGCGTTATCATACGGTGCGCTCGGGTGAAAGTCTCTATACTATAGCCAATAAATATGGCATCTCGACAGACAAATTGTGCAGGCTAAACAAGATAACGCCCAAGAAGCCGATTCAGCCTGGCCAGAAGCTTTTGGTGGGGCAATAAAGCGCTATTGAAGACTGGCATCCGTCATTCACAAGTTTACACTTTTTTCCAAAATAGGGTGTATTATCGAATTGAAAACCGAATGCCGAAACTAGAAATTCGAAATTTGAAATTAGATAAGGAATCTACATTCTTATGTTTTCCCCAATTTCAAGTTTCAAATTTCCCTGCCGAAATAGAAGATTATCAAAGTGTGAATTACTTTTTAGCCTTGATCAAAGCTGCCTAAAGACTCAATCAGTTATTCTTTGATCATATGTTTCCTGGATTGCCGATACGAGCGAGGCTAAAGTGAGGTTAACAGGGGTCGGGATTCCTATCTTTTTACCCTCTCGAACTACGGCCCCATTAATGAACTGGATCTCGGTAATCCTCTGCTCCAAGATGTCCTGAAGCATGGACGCCTTATTTTCCGCTGTGGCACGGCACACCTCCAAGACCCGTTCAAAGGGGTTGGGATAGGGCAGGTTAATTCCCTTGGCATGAGCAACGCTCTCTGCCTCTCCAACTGCCATCCTCATCACCGTCCTGGCGCCCTCTATGTCCGGCAATCGTCCGTTTTTCAGCCTGGTGATGGCTGTCAAGGCGTTAATGCCGACATTCACAAGCAGTTTTCCCCAGATGAGATTCTCCACCTCATCCGCAGAGTGAGTGTCGAACCCTGCGTCCTCAAACGCGGAAACGATTTTTCCCACTGGACCATCCGCCGGTCCTGCAGGCCCAATAATCGTTTCCCCTCTGCCCGCATGTTTTGCGTGACCAGGACCTAAAAGGGTTGCTCCTTCGGAAGTTACACCGCCCAAAACTCTTTCTTTCCCAAATATTTCCTCTAACAACTCTAAATTGCCAAGCCCATTCTGCAGAGTGAGAACCGCAGCTCGCAGATCTAGCCACGAAGAGATCTCCTCTGCGGCCTCTCTTGTCTGATTTGCCTTAACACAGATCAGGGCCACATCAGTTTGTTCCGGGGCTCTTCCTGTTACAACCGGAATACGAACCCTCTCTTCTCCGGCTGCCCCTTCTATTAATATGCCACTCTTGTTAATAAAGTCGGCTCTTTCAGGCTTATGATCTACAATTATCACCTGATGTCCGGCATTTTTCAGGCGGTTTGCGAAAAGACAACCCATGGCGCCGGGGCCCACCACCAAAAAATTCATTCGTTTACTCCTGACTCAAATAGATCGGGATTGTGGAATCCCTCAATCCCTTTTATTTCATCTTCTCAGCCTCTTCTACATTCATGGTAAAACTATGCTCGGGGGCGGGGAATATCCCCTTTTCCACCTCTTCTCTGTACTGAATAAGGGCCTCTCGTATTAGGGGGGCCAAATTGACGTACTGCTTTACCATCTTGGGTGTAAATCGCTCGAAAAGACCCACCAGATCATGATATACCAAGACCTGACCGTCGCAATATTTGCCGGCGCCTATTCCAATGGTGGGGATATTCACCTCACTGGTAATCCTGGAGGCTACCTGGTCCGGGATACACTCCAGGACAATCATGAAGGCCCCTGCCTCCTCGAGGTCTTTTGCGGAATTGACAAGCGCTCTTGCGCCTTCTACGTCCTTTCCCTGAACCTTAAAGCCGCTGAGCTTGGTGGCGGTCTGGGGGGTCAGGCCGATGTGGGCGCACACCGGTATACCGGCAGCTACAATCGCTTTTACCACGTGGGCCATTTCGGAGCCCCCTTCAAGTTTTACGCTTTCACACCCCGCCTCCTTTATGAACCGTCCGGCGTTTTCAACCGCTTTCTCCACGCTCACCTGATAAGACATGAAGGGCATGTCTCCAATAACAAAACTCTGCTTTGCCCCCCTGCATACGGCTTTGCAGTGATGAAGCATCTCTTCCATGGTCACGGGGACCGTGGATTCATAACCGAGAACAACCATGCCTAAGGAATCACCCACTAATATCGTATCCATTTCGGCTTGATCAACCAAGCTGGCCGTGGGGTAATCATAGGCCGTCATCATGGTAATTTTCTGGCCGGCATACATTTTTTTTTGCAAATAACTGATGGTGACTTTTTGTCGGGCCACTTCTTTCACCTCCTATGGTTTAATTGTCTGTTTTTCATCGGAATTGCCAATAAAAAAAGGCCTTCCGGTGAAACCGCAAGACCTTTTGTGAGTTAGGGAGTATTTGCAGGGGAGGCAAATAGTATTATCGATTATGAGCTTCCCCGCTATTAAAGACCTTTCAGACTACTTAGTGTCCATCCAGAAATGAGATAGTTTTCGCAAGGTCAAGTCGAAGATCCCGCACTTTGAGCGGGGGAAGATGAGGATTTTAACCACAGGAATACATGAGAGTATTTCGAGGATTAAAATCCGAATCTGACGAAGAGATTGCGGAAAATAACCATTTATGGGTGAGCACTACTTAACCGTCCCGGTCAACTCCAACAGCCGATCCAAGCGGTGTCACCTTCAGGAAATCTATTTTAAAAGATAATGATAAAGAACTACCCAAGGATAAACGTCCATTATTGCAGGGATCACCTTCTCTATTGGGTCCTGATTATGAAATAAATATCAAAAGGAATGGCCTTTGTCAATCAAATTCCGGGTCTTTAATCAGGTTGATTCAACTTACTATAACAGTGAAAAATGCGTCAAGTTCCTCGGTTTTCATTTTATGGTTGATCAGGATTTTATGTTGTGTATAATAGTTTTTCTAATTTATCCTTAAAATCCTGAGAATCAGCCCTTATCAGCGTCCAAATTTGAAAGGGGACCGTTATGGCACAGATTGATGCCTTTTTTAAGCTCATGAACGACCAGGGAGCCTCAGATCTGCACCTGATGGCCGGGCAGCAGCCAGTGCTGCGTATCCTGGGAGAACTGGAGCGGGTGAAATATAAGGAACTTGATAATGATGGCCTGAAGGCAATCCTTTATGAAATTGCCCCCGAAGAAAAGGTAAAGGTCTTTGAGGAAACCGGGGACATTGACTTTGCATATGAAATTCCTGGTCTGGCACGGTACAGGGCCAATTTTTTTGAGCAAAGAAATGGCATAGGTGCTGTTTTCAGAGAAATACCTTCAACTATTCTGACCTGCGAGCAATTGGGTCTTCCTCCGGTGGTTCGTAAATTGGCCAGTCTGCCGAGGGGGCTTGTTTTGGTGACCGGACCGACAGGTAGCGGCAAATCCACAACCTTGGCGGCTATAATTGACGAGGCCAACAGAACCAGAAAAGATCATATCATTACTATTGAAGATCCAATCGAATTTGTTCATGGAAGTATCGAAGCGATAATTAATCATCGGGAGGTCGGTACCCATACCAAGACTTTTGCAGCTGCCCTGAGAGGAGCCTTAAGGGAAGACCCTGATATTATCTTGGTCGGAGAAATGAGAGATCTGGAGACTATCTCCTTGGCCATTGAGGCCTCGGCCACCGGCCATCTGGTCTTCGGCACCCTTCATACCACGAGCGCGGCAAAGACCGTGGATCGGGTAATTGAGGTTTTTCCTGTAACCCAGCAGCAACAGATTCGAAATACTCTTGCAGATGGCCTCAGGGCAGTAGTTGCTCAGAACCTCTTTAAGCGTATTGATAAGAAGGGTCGGTGCGCTGCACTTGAAATTATGATTGCAAACCCAGCCGTACGAAACCTCATCAGGGAGGGGAAGACGTTTCAAATTCCCTCAATGATTCAGACCGGGAAGAAGTACGGAATGCAGACATTGGATGATGCCATAATGGGTTTCCTGAAGAAGAAAATGATAAGCCCGGACAGCGCTTATGCCAAGTGTGATGATAAGTCTAAGTTCCTCCCGTTCCTACGGAACCCCCCGGCGGATTTTACTGAGGCTTAAAGGAGACAAGGGTATGCGAAAGCAACAGATAGATCATGTCTTAACCAATATGCTGAAATCCCACCACAACGTTTCAGATCTCATCATGACGGTGGACAAACCCTTTCAGGTGGAATCTTCCGGAGTGTTGAATCCAGTGTCATTGACACCTCCCGTGGACAAGTTGACACCTTTTCAGACCGAGATCTTTGCACTAAACCTGTTAGGTGGAGACAGGCGTTTAATCAGGGATCTCCTATCCAAGGGATCGTGTGACTTATCGTATCAATTGCCGGGGAAGGCCCGTTTCAGGGTAAATATCTTCTCTCAAAAAGGTTGTTATTCTATTGTCATGCGGCAATTAAGCACCAGAGTTCCTACCATTGAAAACCTTAACCTTCCTCCCGCCTTTTCCAAAATGACCGCGGAAATGAATGGGATTATTCTGCTTACAGGCGCAACTGGAACTGGAAAATCAACATCCCTCGCTGCCATCTTAGACAGGATCAACGAAACAAAACCCGTTCACGTTGTTACCCTTGAGGATCCCGTAGAATACCTTCATCTCCAGAAAAAGGCGACTTTTAATCAGCGAGAATTGGGGGTAGATTTTGACACCTTTGCCTCCGGCATGAGGGCTGCCTTGAGACAGGCCCCCAAGGTGGTGTTGGTGGGCGAGATGAGAGACAGAGAGACCGTGGAAATTGGTCTTTCTGCTGCAGAGACAGGGCAACTGGTTCTCAGCACCCTTCATACTATTGATGCTGGACAGACTATCAACCGTATCTTAGGTATGTTTGAACGGGAAGAGGAGAACCAGATACGGATGCGTCTTACAGACACCATTCGCTGGATTGCCTGCCAGAGACTCTTACCAAGGGTAGGGGGTGGTCGTGTAGCAGCATTTGAAATAATGGGGTCAAACCTGAGGGTAAAGGACATTATCTTGCACGGTGAATCCGAAGACAAAACATACTATCGGATTATTGAGGGGAGCCAGCCTTTCGGGATGATGACCTTTGATCAATGTATTGCCGATCTTTTCAAAAACGGTCTTATTACAGAGGAGACAGCGATGGGTTATGCATCCAGGAAGGCCATAGTTGGGAGGACAATTGATTCAATCAAGTCTGAAAGAGGGGAAAAGACTACCACTATAGAAGATCTGGCCATTGATAAGGAATACGGGAAAAAAGGATCGTTTGGGGAGCGAGGAAAATGGAAATAATATGTGGAGAGTGTGGGGCCAAACTTAATATTCCGGACGAGAAAGTCCCCGAGGGCCAGCGGGTTAGTGTCAGGTGCCCCCGGTGCAGCAAAAAGCTGATGCTCGATACAACAAGAACAAACCTGGAAGTTTCAGATGCCGCAGTTGTAGCATCTGCTGAATCAGGAATATACAAGGATATCCCAGGCCCTGCAATTGAAGAAAAAGTTGAACTACCCCAAACTGAAGGAACGTCCGGATATAATGTGGAAGAGGATAGCACCCTCATTTCCTATGAAGAAGACGTGTGGTTAGCTCTTGTAATGAACAATGATGAGCACCAAACGAAAAAGATAAAGGAGGCCCTTAAAGGACTGGGTTATAAATGCGTTCCGGGAAACAATATACAAGAAGCAGTGGCGAAGATGCGTTTTCACAACTTCGACTTAGTAATACTGTCAGACTATTTCGACAATGTCCCGCTGGAAAAAAGCCCTATTCTGAATTACCTGAATCATCTCTCCATGTTTGTTCGTAGAAAAATCTTTGTTGTCTTGATTGGTGAAAGATTTAGGACTATGGACAACATGACGGCATTTGCGATGAGCGCCAATCTGGTTATTAGCTTGAATGATATGGATAAATTGTCTATTATCTTAAAGCGGGCTGTATCTGTTAATGATAAATTCTACAAGGTCTTTATGGATACCCTGAAGGAAACAGGAAAAGCCTGATGTTGGATTGGTGATTGTTGATTGACGATTGTCGATTGAAAAACAGACAAAAATAGGATACCGATCAGGCTGAGACCTTTGAAAAATGTTCAATTTTAGTCAAGATCAAGAAAGGCGAAAATTTCAACCACAGGAATATGTTAGATATTTCGAGGATTGAAATTTGAGCCTGACGCCGAGATTGGCTAAAAGGGGGCGTTTTGCAAAGGTCTCAGGCTATCGCTTGGCGGTAGTTATTACCGGGTTCAGAGGTTCAATGGATATAACGGATAAGTACAGATTGAGGATACAAAACTGTGTCTGGACCATAATTGATGTGCACAGTACTATAAACAATGAGTATGAAAACGAAGAGTTTCTTTCTCAGTTTGTTGGGTTGGAAGAGGCCATAGAGTCACTCGATATGAGCTTGATTTCTGAAGGGGATATCTTAATGGTTGAGCAGGCCACCAATGCACTTCTAAGAGAATTCAGCGCCCTTTTTGAAACAGGGATGTTCAGCCCTGTTTATGGGCACAACTTGAATTGAGGTTGCTGTCGGGCCTGCTTTCATGACCAGATTTTGAATCTAACTAAACCAAGTTTCGCGGAAGGTATTTGTCAGGCATTTTCAATCGTCAATGTCAATCGTCAATCATCAATCAACAATCCCTACCTCACCCCTGCCGGATCGATCTTGCAATCAAGGATCTTAGCGTCTTTTACCTGTGCTAAAGTAGTCTCCCATCTCGCCTTCAATTGATCGATCCTTTCTATTTTTCCTACGGCCCAGAGCGACCCTCCGGCCCCAGCCCCTGCAAACCTCGCTCCACACCCGGAATCTTCTGCCTCTGCTATCAGTTTCTTCGTGGTGAGAGTAAGGGCCTCGGGGGTTATTTCTCTTCTAATGGACATCTCTTCCCTTAGCAGGCTGGCAGCGCGATTCCAATCCAAGGCTCTAATGGCTTTCCCGAACTGGCGTACGATTTCATTGGCCTTTATCCATCCAGGCCTTGTCTTGCCTGAGAGAAAGTCCTTGACCCACTGGTTATTTGTTTTAGAAGAGGTGTGGCTTTTTCCGCTGTATGCAACCAAAAGACGCTTTGAAAGCTCCTTCCTGCCCTCCCCATTGAGGAGAGAGGCCTTTTCAAATGGGGCGGTTCGATTTCCGTAACGCCATTCCCATTGATGGACGCCGCCGTAGACTGCAGCGGCCTGGTCTTGAATACCGCAGTTGCCACCGCTGATACCATCCTCAAGATGATATCCCAAATGGAGGATCTCCCTTTTAGGGTAGCCTTTACTGCCAAGAGCTACTGATACCTTGGAAAGTGCCTTGATCAACGCCACTAAAGCCGTGCTTGATCCACCTAATGCCGACCTGACGGGAGATTGAGAATCTATCTTCACTTCCAGGCCGTGAAAACCGAAAAAGGAGATAGCTGCAAAGAAGAGGCCGAATGGAGAATCAAAGGGAAGCCGGTCGATGGAAAAGATCTCGGGCTGAGCAAAACCGATCGAGTTAATTTTTACCTTGCCCTCCTTATAAGGATGAAGACCTGCCGAGGTTCTCAATGTAAGGGCGATGTTAACAGTAGTCGGCTGTATTGCCTCAAAGGGAAGGGATAAGGCCTTGATGTCCCAGGTTCCTCCCGAGTCAACCCGGCAGGGAGCTGAGGCTTCAATAGGTTTTTGGGCAAGCAGATCTTTAACCAGGATCATTCACAAAGTCCCCTATTGGATGTATGATTGTCGATTGTTGAAGCGTAGCGAAAATCCCGATTCAGCGGGATTGATTGAAAAACAGGGCAAGAACAACTAAACAGATAGCCAGGTTCCAAAAGCATTTCTCTTAAACGCTATTTCTGTCATTCAACCAGAGGCTCGCCATAAATAGCCCTGAGATGGTTTTTCCGTCCTCTATCTCACCCCTGTGGACCATCTCTACTGCATCATCGAAGCGGATTTCATGCACATGAAGGATCTCATCCATGTCCAGATCTTGTTCTGCAGGGGTCAGATCGGTGGCAAGAAAGATATGGATACGTTCATCAGAGTACCCGGGAAGAGGAGTAATTACCCCCAATTTCTTCCATGTCCTGGCCGAGAACCCGGTTTCTTCAATCAACTCCCTTTTAGCGCAATGGAGGGGGTTTTCATCGGGGTCCAAGGTTCCGGCAGGAATTTCCCATATAAAACCTCCTGTTGCATGACGATATTGTTTGATCATTAACAGGGTGTTGTTTTCCGTTAGAGGAATAATCGCAGAGGCCCCGGGATGATGGATAATGTCAAGATCAATGGTTACGCCGTTTTCCAAGGTGACGTTTTCCCTGACAAGTCTGAATACTTTCCCCTCATGCAGAGTAACACTTCGATTTATTGTGCTGCTCATAATCCTTCCCCATGGTCTGCGTGATTTCGCCCCAAATCCTAAGATTTTGGACTGCCTGAAAAACGCTCAATCATCCCCACTAACCATGGGGACAAATCGGACAAGCATTACATCTTCAGTCTTTAGCTCCCCCCCTCTCTTGACCGCCCGCACCAGTTTCTGGACGGTCCCTTTCCTGCCCACCGGAATGATCATGCGGCCCCCTTCCTTTAATTGTTCAACTAGGGGCCGGGGGATCTGTTCCGGAGCGCATGTCACGATTATGGCATCAAAAGGGGCCTTTTGAGGCCATCCCTTATGGCCATCCCCTATCTTTATATGGACATTCTTATAACCCAGCGCCCCTAAGGTTTCTTGGGCCCTTTTTCCTAATGTTTCGATGATTTCAATAGAATATACCTCATTGATGAGTTCGGCTAAAACGGCGGCCTGATATCCGGAGCCCGTACCAATTTCAAGGACCCTCTCCTCTGGCTTCAGTTTAAGGGCCTCTGTCATGAAGGCCACAATATAGGGTTGTGATATGGTTTGCCCCTCACCGATAGGGAGAGGATGATCAGCATAAGAAAACGCCCTGTTTTTTTGAGGCACAAAGAGGTGTCTCGGAACCTTTCTCATCGCCTTTATGACATCCGGATCATTTACCCCCCTGTCCATGATCTGCCGGGTGACCATGGTCTCCCGAAGACGGGTAAAATCTATCTCTTCCCGTGCTGAGCATGTTGAGAAACCCAGCAGAATCAGAATCAAGAAAAGTGGATAACAAAAAACTATTTTCATGATTATCAACTCAATCTACAGTCTTTAATCCGCCTGCCCTTTTCCGACAATAAATTTGCCTGTGAAATATTTTTTCCGGATTTGTCCAGCTTCTTCTTCAATCCAGCGTTCAAGACCAACATTCTTGATCCGGCAGAGGTTGTAGACTTTCATGTTATGAGGGTATCTTCCAGCATTTTCAGCCGTTGGGGCGAGAAAAGCGCACGGGAAATCATCGCAGTCACAGCACAACTCCACGCCCTTGGCTTTCACACAATCTAAAGTTGCACAACCCTCTGGGGGGAGATGGTAATGCTTCCCATCCTGTTGGCGGCAGCCCTTACAGGGAATCTCCTGTTTTGGGATACCCAGTTTCTGATGAATCATTTCGGCAAAATCGCTTGTCAAATTGTCTTCGTGGATTTCGCAATTGAAGCAATCTAACCCACATGGCGCTGTTAAAGCTTTCTTGTCTTTCATAGTTTCCCCTTTCAATTAAATTTTCCTATGCTTTGATAAATTGTGCAATGGAAAGAAGTTAGTCTCCCAGAAGTATTACGTCTCATACGCTTTCAGCCTGCCTTAAGGATACTTAAGACTGGATTCCTCCTGATTTGGTCATTCTTACACATAAGTCATTTTAGACAAAATATCACGAATAACCGGGAGATTTCAATTTAAATCTCCTGGCAAGACGGGAGAAATGTTTTTCACCCTTTACAGTCAGTCTTCTTTATGACTCAAACATCTTTTCTGAACGTATCGAGAGAATCATACGCATGGGCCGCCAGACCTGCCCCAGCTTCACCGTATACATTGAAGGAGGTGTCCACCACCCCTGCTGCGTGCAGCGCTTCCACTTCGTCGTCGTAGCGTGCGACGGCGGCCACATCCCCCTGGTAGCCGATCTGCTTTAGCATTTTGATCGTATACAGCATGGCATCAAGATTAGCCAATGCCAGAACCACCAGTTTTACAGTCCCGTCGGGAGCGGGCAGCCGCCGCCAGAAATCGGGATCAGTCACATCGACCTGGTACACAGAGCGCCCCAATTCGCGTTGCCGGGAGACGGTCTCTGCGCTGAAATCTATACCGCTCACCACATTGCCGAATTTTTCATGGAACCAGTCGTAGGCCCCCACTCCAACCCGTCCCATACCGACGATTATGATATCCCAGGACTTCCTTTCAAAGAGCACCTCCTCCGGGTGCCTGCGATGGGTCTCAACACGTTTTAACTGGCTGCGCATACGCTCGAACATACGGTCGGCATGTTTATTCAGGGGTGAGGCGATGATCATGGAAACGGAAAGTGCAATGGCGATGACCACCAGCCATTGCGGATCGATTTTTCCAGCCGATACTGCAAACGCGCAGACGATCAACCCGAACTCGCTGAAATTGGAGAGATTCATTGTGGTGATGAACGATGTCCTGGCTTTGAGTGCGAACCGTGTGAATATCAGAAAGTAAAGC
>DAOVUP010000067.1 GCA_030632525.1 Desulfobacteraceae bacterium
CCGTGCGGCCGGCTCCTGGCAAACCCTCTCCTCGTCTTTTCGGGTGAAATGGACAGGTGTGTTTTGCCTTTAGGACAGCAATATCCAAATCAGGAAATAATGGAGGTTATTTGATGAAAACAATATTTGCCAAATTAAGCTATCTAAGGTGTCTATTTGTTATATTAGTCTGTTTCTCTTTTTTAGTTGCGTACACCGGCCTTCAGGCGGCACAGGAAACCAAGACGGAAAATCTGGGTTCCTGCCCGAACTGCGGCATGATGCTCAAGAAATGGGCGCATACCAACCATGAGTTCACCAACTCCGAAGGCCATTTCCGAACCTGCTCTCTCCATTGCGTGGCGGACATGAGCAAGAAGAGCGGTGATACGCCGCAAAACGTCCGGGCGGCGCTTCAGCTCCACCCGGAAACAATGATCCCTGTGGAAAATGCCGTGTATGTAATCGGCTCAAAGGCCCCCGGGACCATGACCATGGTCAGCAAACGGGTCTTTGCGTCGCAGGCAGACGCAAAAAACTTTCAAGCGGAGAAAGGCGGAAAAATCGGGACCTTTGATGATGCCTTCAAAGTCGCCACCGCCGAGCTGCCCAAAATAAAACCGAAACTCGAGAAAAAAAGGAAAATGAAGGGGAAATTCGTGGTACCGTCCGAAGAGGACCGCTGCGGGGTTTGCAATATGCTCCCCGCCAAGTATCCCAAAAACAACGCCCAACTGCTCACGCCTGACAAAAAGAGATTCCACTTCTGTAGCACCCAATGTATGTTTGAATTCGTAAATGACCCTAGAAAATACGGGGCAACAGGCACCGGCGTTGGTGCTGCCTGGGTACATGATAATACGTCCGGGAGGTTTATATTCGGTAAGAACGCCTATTATGTTGTAGGGAGCAAGGTCCTTGGTCCCATGGGGTATGAGGCGATTCCTTTTGACCTTAAATCTGACGCAATGGCCTTTGCCAAGAATAACGGAGGCATTGTTCTTAAATTCCAACAAGTTACCCCAGCAAAGATAAGAACGCCTTAACCCCATGTAGAAGATCTGGCTTTTGTGGGGTCTTCAGGCCCTGCAAAAGCCTTCGGCTAAAACAGGGGGGCGGGAAAATAAGGAGTTAGGAAATGAAAAAAATAACGATATTTAATTTGGCCAGACAGAACATCAAACGTCGAATCTTCCGAAACCTGATGATCATTCTGACTGTGGGATTGGCCATTGGCACCCTTTTCACAGCATCGATGCTCTTGAAGGGCGTCAGTACAGGCATCAGAGAAGGGGCCAACAGTCTGGGAGCAGATCTAATGGTAATGCCTCAATCGGTTGAAGGAAACGTGAAAGCCCTCCTTACCGGGGAAGCCGACTCCATGCTCATGGGGGGCCTGGAAACCGGAGACTTTATGAGCATTGACCTTATGGAGACCATTGCCGCGGTCAATGGCGTTGAAGCGGTCTCACCCCAGCTTTACATGGCCACCTGGGATGAGGGTGGTGCCTGCTGCAGGCTTGCCAATGTTAATATTGTGGGTTTCGATCCCAAGACCGACTTCATTATCGGGCGACTGGTGGAAAACAAATATGAGCACAAAGACCCATTTCCAAAAAATAACATATTCCTGGGATACCATCTGACCGTTGAAATGGAGGATTATGAGGTAATCCAACTGTGGAAAGTGTACGGATATAACTTCAAGGCCATTGGAAGACTGAAGAAAACCGGGACTGCCCTGGATATGTCCATGTTTATACCCATAGACGGCTGTTATGCCATGATAGGCACGGCCGTTAAAAATGCGGTACCTGAAGCAGCGGAAAAAATCAGCAAAATAAAGAAGGGGATGGTGTCCTCTTTCTTGGTCAAGGTGAACCCCTTGGCCGTAAACCCAAAAGAGATCGGAGTGGAAATCAAGGGTGTTGTTCAGGGGATGACGGTGATCTCAACCGCTGAAATGCTTACACGGCTTCAGCGTCAACTTCATGGTACTGTGAAGAGTTTAATCTACTCAGGCCTCATTGTATGGGTCATGTCTATTCTCGTTGTGGGTGCCATATTTTCAGTGGTTGTGAATGAGCGAAAGAGAGAGATCGGCCTCCTGCGAGCAATGGGCTTCAGACGGCTTTCAGTATTCAAACTGGTGATGTACGAATCCACACTCGTCACAGGACTCGGTGGGTTCTTGGGGCTTGTGGCAGGATTAGGCCTCATGTCTTTTATCAGTGGTTTTTTCCTGGAATCCATGAAGATGCCATTCCTGTGGCCTTCATACTATTTCTTTGGGGTCTTGATTGTTATCTGTCTCGTAGCGGGTGTGGCATCGGGCATATTCGGAGCCCTTTACCCTGCGGCCAGATGCAGTACCATGGAACCGCTGGCGGCCATACGAACAGGAGAATAGCGGTGAACCACGCCAAACAGAGATCTGCGTTTTTATTCGGTTTCATACTGCTTTTACTGGGCCTAATCCCGCTCTCATGCAATTCCAAATCAGAAAAAGTGGCACTCGGAAGGAAGGTCCCGAACTTTACATACTCGGACCTTAATAATGAAATGCGGGAGCTCAAAGACTTCAAAGGAAAGGTAATCTTCCTTCGCTTTTGGGCCGACTGGTGTCCCTATTGCGACGTGGAGATGCCCATCATTGACAGAGTTTATAATGAGATGAGGGACAAAGGGTTCGTTGTCCTGGCGGTCAATGTAAAGCAGTCAGCGGCCACAGCAAAGGCCTACACGCAAAAATTAAAGCTCTCTTATCCAATTGCCCTGGATCAAAAAGGAGAAATTTCCGAACAGTATAGCGTCCGAGGAATACCGATGAATTTCCTCATTAACAGGGAGGGCGTCCTTAAAGACCTTCTTGTGGGTGATATCAGTGATGAGTCCATGCTGAAAAATTTTCTTAAGCCGTACATGTGATGGAGAACAAAATGAAAAAATTCCTCGTCTCGGTCTCAATTCAGCTTGTTACAATTCTTTTTCTCACCGTTGCATTGGCAGGAGAAAAACCCTCTGCTGGCCCGTATACGGTGGGAAAAAAAGACCTGTGCCCTGTGTGCGGGATGTTTGTGCATAAATACCCTAATTGGGTCGGGCAAATCGTTTTCAATGATAAGACATATGCTTCTTTTGATGGTGCAAAGGACATGTTCAAGTACTACTTCGATTTGAAAAAGTATAATCCGAAAAAGAAAATTGATGATATTGCAGGCATCTGGGTCACTGATTACTACACCATAAGACAGATTGATGGAAAAACGGCCTTTTACGTTGTGGGGAGCGATCTGCTGGGCCCCATGGGCCGCGAGCTTATCCCCCACACGAGCGCAAAGGCGGCTGAGAACTTTATGAAAGATCATGCTGGGAACAAAGTCCTCAAGTTTGATGAGGTGGACATCGATCTCATAGAGAGTTTAAGATGAGGGCACTGAGGGATGAATGATTTGCGGCGTAAGAGATACCTGAGACCGTCCTACTATTTCTTTTCCATACTCGTTTTACTTTTTATGATCGCCTGTTTCTGCTTCGGCCACTACGTTTATGCCATCAAACAAGAGCCCGCAAGAATCCCCCTGCGCAGAGCCGCTGTGTCCGTGGTGGGATCCTCTGATCTTTCAATCAACACCGCGGCTCGCTACATCCGACATGTGAGCCTCAGCGACCTATCCACACCTTTTCAGGATTGCCCGGGTTGCCTCGACTATTTCCCAGGAGCATTCAGTACAAATCCGCCAGAATTTTTTGGTATTCAGACTGTTTTTCAAAAGAAATAGGTGTACCCCATGAATAGATATCTCAACCTGCTCGATTTTACTATTCATTCATTTTTCAGGAGAAAGGGGAAAAATATATCCTTCCTTCTCCTTTTCTCATACCTTGTCTTTCTTTTTACGTCAGTCTTGCTGCTCACAGGTGCTATCAAAAAGGAGGCACAGAGAGGTGTCAACGCGCTCCCCGATATCATCATACAGAAGCTAACCGCAGGAAGACAGGTGCCGATTCCGGTGTTATACGAAAAAAAACTAAATGACATATTCGGTATTCAGAGGATTGAACCAAGAATATGGGGTTATTATTTTGACAGTCCCACTCAGGCCAATTATACGATCATCGGATATGATTCGCACAAGACGTGGGATAAGGAACTGGGGCTTATCGTTAATCCAGGTGAAAAGGGTGCAAACCTGGAGAAGGGTGAGGCCATTCTGGGTGTAGGCGTTGCCAAGGCAAAACATTTAAAGCCAGGGAAACAGTTTGGGCTCCATACGCCTGACTTTAGGTCCAGATCATTTGACGTGGTCGCTCTATTCAAGGCCGCAACCAACCTCCACACCTACGATGTTATACTCCTCTCCACGAAAGATACCCGGGCGATTTTGGGGGTTGAGGAAGGATTTGCAACAGATCTTGGCGTTTATGTGTATAATAAAAATGAGACAACCACAATCGCCAAAAAGATTACGAAACTCCTCCCGGGCATCCGGGTTGTGGTCAAAAACCAACTTGCCCGGACATATGATACGGTCTATAGCTGGAAAAGCGGGATCATTCTGCTGGCGCTGGTTAGCTGCCTGCTGGCCTTTGCCATGATGGTATGGGACAAAGCCTCAGGGCTTTCCGCCGAAGAGAAACGGGAGATAGGGATCCTTAAGGCAACGGGATGGGATACCTCGGATATATTGATCATGAAATTCTGGGAAGGTTTAGCCATTTCCTTGCCTTCATTCATGCTCGGGCTCATCACCTCTTATATCTATACCTTTTTCTTAGGCGCTCCCCTCCTCAAACACCTTATTATCGGCTGGTCCGTCCTCTATCCTCCATTTAACATTACGCCCAGTGTAGACTTTAATCAACTCTTAGTCCTCTTTTCCCTCACCGTGATTCCTTATATCATTTCCACGATCATCCCTTCATGGAAAGCAGCCGTTATCGACCCGGATACAGTTATTAGGGGGGTATAGAAATGATCAGGGTCGTCAAAGCATCAAAGACTTATAACAAAGGAAAACCCAACCAGGTCGACGCCGTCAATGAAGTCACCCTTCATGTTGCTCGAGGGGAAATGGCCGTTATTCATGGCGCCAGCGGATCTGGCAAGACAAGCCTTTTAACCTTGATTGGATGCATTTCCCGTCCCACTTCAGGGGAGATACATGTGGCCGGCAAGACCATCTCCAGGCTCCCTGAAAAGTTCATGACCATGCATAGAAGAGAGCACATAGGAATTATATTTCAACAATTCAATCTCATTTTAGACCTCTCTGTCGAACAAAACGTGGGGCTCCCTCTCTTTCCACTCAATATGTCAAAGACCCTCATTTCTGAGCGCGTTGATCATTTACTCGCCAAAATGAGTCTCTCCAAGAGGCGGGATTTTCTGGTGAAGCAACTTTCCGGTGGGGAACAGCAGCGGGTGGCCATCGCGCGGGCCCTCATAAACAACCCTGAAATCCTTCTGGCTGACGAGCCCACAGCCCACCTGGACACAGCCCTGACAAAAGAACTCATGGAAACCCTGGCGGCCATTAAGAAGGATGCTCGAACTATCGTGATAGCATCTCATGACCCCCTGGTCTACAATCATCCATTCGTGGATAGAATCTTTGAGATGAAAGACGGAAAGGTTGTTGAGGAGTAACCTCTATGATCCTGAATCCATGGGTTATCAGCATGTACGTGGGCATCCTGGGTATGGCGCTTCTTTATTCCTACGCCCTCACCATTTCGGCCCAGATCGTTCGATATTGGGACATCAATTCAATGGAAGAGGGGCAGCTAATCCTAGAACGAAAGTCCTATCTCTCCTCCACCATTATTCAATATGGGCTTGGAATAGAGATTGTGTCCATCGTGTTATTCTATATGACTCTTGAGTCCATGGCGGAGGTGATACCCGGCGCCATGTGCGCTACAGGGGCTTTAAAGGCTAATATGTACGGCTTTCCAGCCCTATTTCTAAAAATGGCCGTAGCCTTTGTCTGTGCCGTTTGGATTATTATCCATCACGTGGACACCAAACTTGAGGATTTTCACCTGACCCGATTCAAATATCGATGCCTCTTTGTCCTTGCGCCTTTGTTGTTATGCGATTTTGCATTGCAATTTCTCTACTTTCTGAATCTTGACCCGAACGTTATCACCTCCTGCTGCGGTGTTGTCTTCGAAATCGAAGGGGAAGGATTCGGCTCTTCAGTGGCCTCCCTGCCTCCTGAGACTATGATGCTCACCTTTTTCATCTCCATACCCATATTGCTCTCAATGGGGTACTTCCTTTCCACAAAGAAAAGCCCTATCGGGTACTACCTTTACTCCTTATTTGGTCTCATCCTCTTTGTTATCTCCATCCTGGGAATTATCTCCTTCGTCGCCCCCTATATCTATGAGATGCCCACCCTCCACTGTCCACTTAATATCATGCGGCGGGAGTATCACTATATCGGTTATCTTCTTTATGCTTTTCTTTTTATCGCATCGTTTTTCTCTCTGGTGCCCGGCCTGAGCGAATTCTTGAAGAGAAAAGGAGGGCAAATTCAAAATGTTGTGGATGACATGCAGAGAAAGTCTATTAAGATATCCATTGTATTTTGGGTCCTTTTTTTCGCCACCTCTCTGTTGCCCATAGTACTCTTTGAGATTCGGTCGGAAGGAGGGAATCTATTTTCCTGATTGCTCTTTTGCGCCGAAGACCTTATAATAGGTGAAACCATTTAGGCACCTTTGGCCTCTGTGATGGTCTGATCACTTCCCGGGGAAAGGCTATGCACGTAGGTTCTGTGGTGGCCAAAATCCCTATAAAGCAGGATCTGGATTTGTAGAAATCACTTTGAACCGGCATAAGAGAGTTATGACCCTGGATAACAGATAAGTGCTCAATCATTCTGACTTTAACATGTATAACAGGAAAATATTCTTTGCAAATTTCTTTAAAGAGAAAAAACGCAATAGGAGGTAGAGATGTCCATTGACGAAGAGATTCGCAATTTTGTGAAAACCTTGGAAAACGATCCAGACAATGTCCTGATGCGTGTCGATCTGGCGGGTGCATATTTAAAAAAAGATATGGAGGATGAGGCACTCTCGGAATGTAAAAAGGCACTGGAACTTGACCCACGGAATGCCCGAGCACACAACACCCTCGGGGTTGCTTACGAAAAAAAGGATATGATGGATGAGGCGGTATCAGCATTTAGAGAAGCTGGCGCTGTCAACCCCAATTTTGCCGTGGCATATAATAATCTGGGATTGGCCTATTTAAAGCAGGATTTGTTCTACGAAGCGATCTCTGAATTCCATACTGC
>DAOVUP010000272.1 GCA_030632525.1 Desulfobacteraceae bacterium
AATACAAACCGAACCGCAACCCCACCCACATCATCCATCAACTCCTTTAGCGTAACAAAGGTCCCTGCCATCTTTGACATCCTGATTTCTTGCCCACCTTCCCAAAGCTTGACTAACTGGATCAGCATAACTGAAAGCCATTCATCCGAAACCCCCTGTGCCGCTAACGAGGCCTTCATTCGCGGAATATAGCCATGGTGGTCTGCCCCCCATATGTCGATCGCCTTTGTAAAGCCCCTTTCATGTTTCTGCAAATGGTAGGCAATATCAGAGGCAAAATATGTAAACTGGCCGTCACTCTTGCGGATAACCCGGTCTTTATCGTCTCCCAGGCCGGAGGTCTTTATCCAAAGCGCCCCGTCTTTTTCATAGAGATAGCCCTTTTCCTTGATAGCCCCTAAGGTATCTTGGAGTAAACCAGATCTGTGGAGATCCATTTCGCTGTACCAGGCATCAAAGTCCACCCTGAAACGGATGAGGTCCCCTTTGATCTCTTCGAGCATCATTTCTCTTCCCTTTTGAGCGCAATAGATTCTTGCGTCTTCCTGGCTGAGATCGTTCAGCTCTGCTTCCTGAGAAATAGCCTTGGCCAAATCCAGGATATAATCTCCATGATACCCGTTTTCAGGAAAGGGATAATCAGGGTCGTGGACCTGTCGGAAACGACAGAAAATTGATTCACCCAAGAGCCTGACCTGCTCTCCGGCGTCGTTGATATAAAACTCCCTCTCTACGCCATACCCGCAAAAGGAAAAAATTCTGCAAAGTGTGTCCCCTAAGGCAGCGCCCCGCCCATGTCCTAAATGAAGAGGTCCGGTTGGGTTGGCGCTTACAAATTCAACCAGGACCTTCTCACCACTGCCTGCATCATTTCGTCCGTAATCCTCTTTAACCCGGACGATGTCGGAGAGGATACCACACCACTCTTCTGCCCTGATTTTGAAATTGATAAAGCCAGGTCCGGCAATGTCCGCGGATTCAAGCAGGCCCTCTTCATCCTTCAGATTGTCCTTTATCGCTGTAGCGATATCTAAGGGTCTACGTTTCTGACTTGAGGCAAGAGTCATGGGCAAATTGGTTGCGAAATGACCATGCGCCGGGTTGTTCGGGATTTCTACTACATACTCAGGGATGGAAGTCTTTGAAAGAACACCCCGGTCAAAGCAATAGTCAATGGTTGCCTTCAAAATAGCATCCAACCTGTTTTTCATGATAAATATTCCCTTATATTTTTCTGCCCTATGGAACAAAACACCTCGTATGAGATGGTGCCCGCACTTCTCGCTATGTCATCCCCCTTGATGCTTTCCCCCCCCTGGGAACCCAAAAAAACAACTTCATCGCCGGGTTCGACTGCTTTGAGGCCGGTTATATCGCAAATGGTAAGGTTCATGCATACGGCGCCTACAATAGCAGCCTTTTTCCCCTTGATTAGGACTTTTCCTCCATTGGACAGTTTTCTTGACAAGCCATCACCATATCCGGCTGAAACGACCGCTATCCTGCACGGGCCTTCTGTATGGTAAGTTCGGCCATAACTTATGGGAGTTTTACCGGGCAGATCTCTAACCTGCAGGACCTGGGCCCTGAAATGCATAACAGGGGTTAAGGGCCGCGGACTAATAAAATCCGGAGAGGGTAATCCACCATACAACATAATGCCGGGTCGCACCATGTTAAAATGGGTCTTTTCGTGGCACATGATCCCCGCGCTGTTTGCCATATTGTTGAGGGGCAGATCAAGACCCATTGACCGCCCTATGAAAATAGCCTCCTCAAATCTCTCAGTCTGCTCCTCCGAAAACCGGCATTCTGGTTCATTTGCAGATGAAAGATGAGAGGTCAATCCCTCTATATGCAGGTTTCTCAATGAAGCTATCTGCTGGAGAAATGGGCCGATATCATTATACGGTATGCCTAAGCGGCCCATACCGGTATCCACTTTCAGATAGATCCGGGCTTTTTTACCAAGTTTTACACTTTCCTGAGACAGGGTTTTAACAACCGCCAGGTCGTAAAGCACAGGGGTGAGCCCCTTCTCAAGCACCTCATATGCCTCCTCCCTTGTCCGGATCCCGCACAGGACCACAATGGGCAACCGGACTCCCCCCTTCCTCAGACCAAGCGCCTCATGGAGATATGCTGTCCCGAGACAATCAACCCCGTTTTTCTCAAGAGACCGTGCTACCTCTAAGAGACCGTGCCCGTACGCATCCGCTTTGACCACGCCCATGATCCGAGTGTCCTCGCTCACCAGGGTTCTAATCTGGTGGAGGTTCCGTACCAGGGCCGACAGGTCTATACTTACTCTGTTGGGACTTCTGATCATGGTCTTTATCAAGCCCTTTTGGGACACACATCTAAGCAAATGCCCTGATCTTGTGGCAGAGCTTCAAGGCGGGTACAAAAGCTAACCCATCTTTGCTGATAGTTCAAGGATTATATCAGAGAGACAGCGCTGGAGCAGGAATGAAACACGCCCAAGGGCTAGCGCAAAAATAAGTTCCCATTTTGGTCCACTCGTGTCTTTTCTTGATAAAACCACAGCTTTCGTGGTAATGTCGCCTTGCCTGCTCAGAGGATAGGGAGTTTTAAATTCCATCAGACCTTCATTTAGTGTCCGAACGAAAACTAGGATTTTTCGTTCAGATCAAGGAAGGGGGAAATTTTAACCGGAGGAATACATTGAGTATTTCGAGGATTAAAATTTGAGTCTGACGCAGATATGGGCAGATAAGCGCAGACTTCGAAAGACAGTTTTGGTTCAGACATTATTTAGGCCTTTGAGGATATTACGAGGATGAAGCGATTTTTTTGCCTGTTAGGGCTCCTGCTCATAGTTGAAGGCATTCCCTATTTCGCATTTCCGCATAAAATGAAAA
>DAOVUP010000076.1 GCA_030632525.1 Desulfobacteraceae bacterium
CACCATGTCTCGAGACCTTTGAAAAACGCCCCCTTGCGTCCAATCTCTGCGTTGCGTTCATCCCGCCGAGGCGGGACTCGAAATATTTAATATATTCCTGTGGTTAAAATCCTCACGCGCCTTGATCTTGAACGAAATTGAGCATTTTTCAAAGGTCTCGTTTCCTTTTAGACGTGATGCCTTTCAGAAATTATTTCTTTTAAATTACAGCTTGGTGACGTTCTTGGCCTTAGGTCCACGGTCGCTTTCTTCAATCTCGAAGGCTACCCTGTCACCTTCATTGAGCGTTCTGAATCCGGTCATATTAATCGCTGAATGGTGAACAAACAGGTCTTGACCATCTTCCTGCTCAATAAATCCAAACCCCTTTCTCTCACTGAACCATTTTACGACTCCTTCTCCCAAAGCGACAACCTCCTTTATCAAGGTTTCGGCATGGTCACACGCCCAGGGTCGGCCCTCTGCAAAAGACAATGATTCTACAGAGTAAACTCGACCTGCAAATGCAGCCAGGCCATTAGCATGGTTTATGGTATTATAGGATTTTATCAGGGGTCAAGAAAAAAATAAGCGGGTCTCGTGGTGTTTTTTCAGTTTGCTGAGGGACCTTTTTCTTTTTCCGCCTTTTTTTCAAGCAGCTGATCCAGGTTTGTAAAAAAGGCGTTGTGCTGCCAATCCGGGATTACATAGACCCAGGGGCTCACTCGAGCATTTTGTTCTTTTGCCACAGCGGCCAGTTCTTCCTGGCTTTTTTCCGTTGGAGATGCCTTTTTCCCGGGTGAGGTGGTTTGAGCTTTTTCCCCCTTCACAGGGCCGGGTTTTTGATAATCGACACCAATTCGCAAATAGCAGGGCATGGTTCCTGAACAGGTCTTCCCTGGATAGACATTATAGGTCAACCCGTTAAAAAGATGGTACTTTAACAGTGGAGAGGCCTCTTCCTGGATAGATTGCGGTGGGGCAGAGGGGTTTGCCACGTCCGTGATTTGGAGCGAAGATAAGGCCTTCGACAACCGGTTGAGAGAAGATTTCTTAATTTTCTGTTTGGTCGACGGATCAATCAATTCAAGATCCTTATCTTTACCGGAGCGTTCAAACTTATAACGCACCAGCTTTCCACCCGGTCCCATACATGAGATACTTTGAATTTCCTTGGCATCAACCTTAACCGGGCTTTTTTCGAGCCAGGCCGATGGACCGGTCTCAAAAGATGCAAGAATCGTGTCGATCAGATAAATCTCGGGGCCCTTGCTCAACATCACATACTGACCGTCAGGCATCTTTTTCTCTTTGCCTTTTATCCTGGTTTTACCTAACAAGATGCCCAGCACAGGTTTCCCTTCCTTGTCTTTCATCCGGATCCAGGCCCCTCTCTCATCTTTCGGGGTCTCGCTGTCGCCAGGGGATTTCAGTGATAGACCCTTCAGGATTTTCTCAGAAGACTCAAATCTGCGCCCGACTTTAACCTGTTTCAGAGTCCTCACAAGCCCGGATATCTTAGGGAAATCAGCCGGGTAACCGAAAAGCTCTTCCACGACCCACAAATCCCCCTTTTTCGTAAGAGAAACAGTGTCCGCCGGTGTTTCGATGGTAATGGAAGCGACTTCATTGGCTGGAAGCTGTTCCAGCAGGTATGCCCCCATCTCTCCCGAGGGCGAGGAACTGCGCTGTAAATGGATGATCAGGGCTCCTGCTGCTGCGAGAACCCCCAAGACAATCAATAAAATAACAAGGGTCTTTATCTTCATTTTTTCCTGAATTTCCTGTGTTTGTAAATGGCAAAACCTATCCCGATCAGGGTGACCAAAAAGGGCATAAGGAATATGTTGATCCCTTTAAGTGTGGCACCTAAGGTCTCGATACTTGCCCGAAGATTTCTTCGAACCTGTTTCAACTCCCGGTTGATTTTCTGTCTCTGCTCTTTGAATTTGGCGATTTCTACTTCCTGTTCGGGACTGAGAATCATTTCTTGAGATACATCTTTCTGCTCCTCAGTCAGACGGAGTTTCTGGGTGGTTTCCTCCATCTGTTTAATCAACTCATTCTCCTTTGTCAGCCAACGTTCCTGGGCCGTTCTTTTCAGCTTCACCACCGCTGTAAACGGTCTTTCAAATTTGCCACGGGACCTAAGTCCTATAAGGTCGTCGCTCCCTGTCAGAATCTCAGAGGCATTGGAGAGAAAGTTGAGATTGTCGTTGAACATCTCTGAGATGGCAAGCCCGAAGACATTTCTCCGCTGGACATAAAACTGGTCGGCCAACATATCGGCGTCAGAGACAATAATAATGGTCGCCGGTTTTTTCCCCTCCTTGATATGCCCCCATTTTTTTTCCTCAGGGGTCTTTGAATCGGATTCCTTCGATTTGGGTTGGCCCTCGGGGAAGGCTGTTTTAAATTTACCCCGGAGGCGCACTGCAATATTGAACCGTTCTCCTGCCGGGACAAAATCCTTCTTGATTGCTTCCACTCCCAAATATGCCTTGAAGGCATCCATAAGGGCGGAATTCCTGCTGGAGTGAACCAGCGGTTCAAATTCGGAATCCACGTCGCCGGACTTCTTGATGGCCCCGGCTATGGGGAAAAGCATACTCTCCAGCCCTGCCGTAATAACTGCATCTTTGTTAAAGGCCTCTCCTCTTGCGGAGATCATCAGGGGATTGTCTTCCATACTGTTATCCCCGGTCCTGACCTGGGTCGGTTGATCAAAATCAGCAACTGCCTTGGTAGAATCCATGGATACGCCCCATGCCTTGAAGACCTTGTCCAAAGAGGCGCCCGAAGATCGTATAAACTGCCTCTCACCCTGGGTCCTGTCTGCAACACAGAAAGGGTCCACGAAGATAAGGGCCTTTCCGCCCGAAAGGACATACTGGTCAATGGCGTATTCTAATTGGGGGTTCAGGTTTTTCGGAAATACAACCAGGAGAAGATTGAGCAGGGGATCGATCTTTTGGACCGATGGGTTGATCTGTCGGACATCATATATCTTCTTCATCTCTGTTATAAAAAGCCACTCTTTCTCGGCCCTCTGAGTCTGCCGGGTAGGCCTCCCAACTGTCCCGAAAACAGGAAGGCTGGTGATAATCCCCACTACCATTTTTTTATCTGACTGAATACCTTGAATGATACTGGTGAGGTCGTATTCCAGCACCTGCTCTTTGTCAGGGTCCAACCATTCAATGACATCTTCCTGATCCGCAGAAACAAAAACCAGCCCGCAATAAATCTTGCCCCCCGGGGTTCTCATGGGTTGGACCCCATATTTCTCAGCCCATTCCTCTTCGTCAGAATCGGGTTTTGGGTCATATATCTCCACTTTGATCCGGCCTTTACCGGCATGCTTGTATTCAGAGAGAAAATCCCTTACCTCTTTAGCGTAGATTTTGATATTGGCCGGGATGTCAGGGTAGCTCTGGGAGTAAAAGAATTTTATGGTGACCGGCTCAGATAAAGACGAAAGGATATTCTTGGTCCCGTCAGAAAGAGAATAGTTGTTGTCTTCAGTGACGTCCCAGCGGATATTAGCATAGGAGACAATAATATTTACAAAGATAAGGATGAGGAAGAGGGCCACCAAACCAGTGACGGACAGGAGTGTCTTTTTATAATCGTAACCTTTCCCTTTAGCCATTCTCCGCGCCTCCTTCAGCAGGGTATTCTTGGTAAGTTCTCAAAAAGTCCGGGGTTGATGGAACTCCCAAACGAACCTTTTCGCAGTGAAACGTGATGCGTGAAACGTGATGCGTGATACGTGATTCACGTTTCACGCATCACGTTTCATGAATTTCTGTCCTCATTCCTTAATTTTAGGCAATTTAGCTCATTTCCCTGCTTAAAAACGGGATTTCCACTTCGCTGCAACAAATTTCCAGTTTCCAATTTCCCCGCTTCTTAGCGGGATCTTCGACAAATTTCCAGTTTCCAGTTTCCAACTTCACGCCGCCCTGCGGTTTTGCAGAATCACACCGTTTGCAAAAAGCATAAAAAATATAACGGAGACAAAATAGCAGAGATCACGCAGGTCTATCACCCCCCGCTGAATGGAAGCGAAATGGGGCATAAAGCTGAAACCCGACACCACATCCACAAGCCATACAGGGGCCCATCCGGAAAGTATATCTGTTACCGGGGGCCACCCGGCAAGGACCAGAAACAGGCAGATAACCACTGACAGTATGAAGCTGACCACCTGGTTTCGTGTCATGGCTGAAGTCATGCTTCCCACGCTGAGATAGGCCCCGGCCATAAGGAAGCTTCCGAAATAAGCGCAGACAACAGCGCCGAGATCCGGGTCACCTAAGTAAATGACAGTCAGGACCATGGGGAAGGTGAGGAGCAGCGCCACACCTATAAACAGCCATGCAGCCAGGAATTTCCCTAAAATGACCTCGGTAAGGGTAATGGGGAGGGTCAGGATTAATTCAATTGTCCCGGTACGGCGTTCCTCTGCCCAGAGTCGCATACCCACGGCAGGTACCAGGAAGAGGAAAATCCAGGGATGCCATTCAAAAAATGTCCGGAGATCTGCCTGGCCAATCTCATAAAAATGGCTCAGGGAAAAGGTGAAAAACCCGCATAACAGCAGGAAGATCACGATAAAGACATATGCAACCGGAGACCCGAAATAATCTGCAAATTCTCTTCTCAGGATTCCGGCAGTGTTCCTAAAAAAATCTTTCATTCTTCCCTCTCTATTGAATCGGGTATTGTAACCATGCGAAACACTTCGTCCAGACGGCCTTTTTCCATAAAAAATGTCTCCACGGAGAATCCTTTTTCAAGGAGATGTTGGAGAATCAAATCTGCCGGCGGTGCAGATGTCTCCTTTGGAAAAAAGCGTAGAGTCATCTCTGTTTCGCTTTCATTGACAATTTCACTCTTTTCGATCCCTGGAAAATCGTTCATATTTTGAACAATATCTTTTCCATCGCCCTTCTTAATGGTAAAGCAGATAGTCCCATGAAGGGCCGACCTTGCCATGAGCCCTTCAGGCGTATCGTCAGCCACAATCCGGCCCTTGGCGATGATAATTACCCTCGTGCACACCTCCTCCACCTCTTCCAATATATGGGTTGAGAGGATGATCGTCTTATGGCGGGCCATTTCACGGATCATAGCGCGAATCTCATATTTTTGATTTGGATCAAGACCATCGGTGGGCTCATCCATGATGAGATACTCCGGGTCATGGAGGATACTCTGGGCAAAACAGACCCTCTGATTAAACCCCTTGGAAAGGGTGTTTATGGTCTGAAACCGGACCTCTGTGAGGAAACAGCGTTCAAGGATTTCTTCTACACGTCTTCTCTTTGAGTCACCGGAAAGACCTCGCATCCCTGCAATAAAACCGAGAAACCCGATAACTGTCATGTCAGGATAGGCAGGGGCATTTTCAGGAAGATAGCCTATCTTCTTCCTCGCCGCCAGGGACTCCCCTATAATGTCGCTCCCCCCGATAATAGCTGTCCCTGATGTGGGGGGAAGGAAGCCTGTGATCATCCTCATAGTGGTCGATTTTCCCGCGGCATTGGGTCCTAAGAAGCCTAAAACTTCTCCCTTACCCACAGTGAAGGATATGTCGTCAACAGCGTTATTTTCACCGAAATATTTACTGAGATGGCTTACTTCTATCATCTAATCCCTTCCTGATGCTGGTTACTGGTCGAAGATCCCGTCTTCAGCGGGATTGCTGGTTTCTCGTTACTGGTTGCTCGTTGCTCGTTGCTGGATTCATGCCTCAATGGCAACGCTTGCGTCTGCCTTACAACCTTTGACAAAAAACATAATATTATCCAAACAATAGTCAAGGGGAGGTTTCTAATTCCCTGAGGTTTTCTCTTGCAAAATCAATGGTCTCATCTAATTCCAAGGCGAGTTTATAGTGGCGAATAGCCATTTCTTTCTTACCCATATCCCTGTAATTGGACGCGATGTTGGCATAGTCAATGGCCGAGCTTGGGTTAAGCTTGAGGACGTTCCGAAACGACTCAATGGCCTTTTCATGCTCCTTGAGTTTGAAAAAACAAAAGCCCAGGAGGTTATGGACATCCGTCCTTTCACTATCATATTGCTCTGCTTTTTTAAGGACCTTTATAGCATCGGTGTATCGTTCCTCATCCTTTAAGCAGACCCCCATATAGGAATAGATGCTGGGGATGTCTTCCTGTTTGGGCCCCAGTTTTAATGCCTCTTCCAGACAGAGCAGTGCCGTTCCAGGCTCATTGAGTGAAAGGTGAGATAATCCTAAGAAAAACTTAATATAATACTTATCCGGCAGCAATTGATCCATTTTTTTCAACTCAGTCAGTGCCCATTCCGGGTCTCCACCCTCTGCTATCAGCTTGGCGGAGAACATCCCCACGCTTGTGCCCACAGCCCTTTCCCTGAAATGGGCACCGGGTATGATCGTATAAAATGTGGGTATTTGCAGTTTGGGGTGCATTGTGTTGATGACAATAACATCCATATTTACACGGGCCAGGGCCGCAATGCAGTTTTCCACTTCAACCCTGATGTCTCAAACGACAACATCAGGGAGAGTGCTAATGTCGACCTCTGTTTTGGGATGGATAACGAAATCGGCCTGGGCGAGGTCCGTGAACTTGGGGAGGCCGCTTGCCACATAATTGGAACCTGAATTAAAATCACCGGCCAATTGTGCAACCTCGGTTAAGGCACGGCTCAAGGCCTTCTGAGGGTCAGGTGTTGTGCCCGCGGTCCAGACGAGCTCACTTTTTTCGGGGAAGGTGGTCGGATCATAGGCAAGGGCTCCCACAGAGGGTATTCCCATGCCCAATGAAAAATCTGTGGCAAAGAGCTTTATGCCTGCCTTCTTGTATTTGCCGATAATTTCCACCAGGAGAGGATCGGAGAGATTTCCGAGATCGATGGCAGGTGTCTTCAGCCTGTCTCTGCTCACAATGGATGATACATGTCTTTCCACGATTTCGCAGATCCCCTGGCTGATTGCCTCTTCCACACAATTCCCGGCCGATGGGCCGTTAAATTCATTGATGGCAAAAAACCAGTCAAAGGGAATGAGGACTTCCTCCTCCCTTGTCATATTGTAGCCCATAGTCCATTTGAGGGGTAGTCGTGAAAAGACTTCCCGGGCCCGGTCCAATTCGTTGGAATCATCATGCACAGATCTGGC